>JABIRQ010000360.1 GCA_018699755.1 Rhodospirillaceae bacterium
GATGCCTTCAGCCGGCGGCGGCGGACGGCCGCCGCCGCCCGATAGCCAGCGAAACTCCGCGCGGCCTCAGGATCAGCGGCGGCGACGGTGCGTTCCCGTGCCACCTCCTCATCGAGTGCGCACAAGCGGTCGCGCAACCCTTCCGCCAGACGGTCGAGTTCGGCCAGGTTGCGCCGGGCTTCGTCCACGCGCCATTTGGCAATCCGGATCAGGCTGTCGAGCCCTTTCACGCGGCTTCAGCCTCCTCGTCGCCCGGGCCGACATCCGCCCGGGCGACAATCTCGCCGAGCGCGCGGTAACCCTCATCCATGCCGCTGCGTTCGTCGGGCCGCTGAGCGAGGAATCCCTCAAGCGCCGGGTGATGATCGATCGCCTCGTCCACGGCCGGGTCCGTGCCCCGCCGGTAGGCGCCCAGACGGATCATCTCTTCCATGTCCTCGTAGCGCGCCAGCAGAGAGCGAGCGCGCGCGACGATGGCGCTCTCCTCCGCGCCGTTGCAGGCGGGCATGGTCCGCGAGACGCTGCGCAGCACGTCGATGGCCGGATAGCGGCCCCGCTCCGCGACTGCGCGGTCGAGAACGATATGACCGTCCAGAGTGCCCCGGACGGCGTCCGCCACCGGCTCGTTGTGATCGTCGCCCTCGACCAGAACGGTGAAAAGCCCGGTGACCGTGCCGGCCCCGACCCCCGGTCCCGCCCGTTCCAGCAAGCGGGGCAATTCGGCGAAGACCGAAGGGGTATAGCCCTTGGTGGTCGGCGGCTCGCCCGCCGAAAGGCCGATCTCGCGCTGGGCCATGGCGAAGCGGGTCACGCTGTCCATCAGGCACAGCACATCCCTGTCGTAATCGCGAAAGGCTTCGGCGACGGCCAACGTCAGATAAGCGGCTTGGCGGCGCATCAGGGGTGATTCGTCGCTGGTCGCGACGACCACCACGCTGCGCGCCAGACCCTCGGGCCCAAGATCGTCCTCGATGAATTCCTGAACCTCGCGCCCGCGCTCGCCGATCAGGCCGATCACGTTGACGTCGGACGCGGTGTAGCGCGCCAACATGGACAGCAGGGTGCTCTTGCCGACGCCGGAGCCGGCGAAGATGCCCATGCGTTGCCCGCGGCAGCAGGTCAGGAAGGCGTTGACCGCGCGCACGCCCAGATCGATCTTGCCGCCGACCCGACGGCGCGTGCTCGCCAACGGCGGCTGGGCGCGCAGGGGATAGGCTCGTCGCCCTGGCCGAATCGGCCCTTTGCCGTCGATCGGCTCGCCCATGGCGTTGATGACGCGGCCGAGCCAGGCATCGCCCGGGAAGACCACGGTTTGGGATTCTTCGACCACCGCCTTGCAGCCGATACCGACGCCTTCAAGGGCCCCGAAGGGCATGGCCAGCGCCCGACGTTCGCGGAAGCCGATGACTTCGCAATCGACGAAGCCACCGCCGCGCGTGGCGATGCGGCATCGGCTGCCGACTGAAACCTCGCGTTCCACGCCACCGATCTCGATCAACATGCCGAGCACGGCCGTCACCCGACCGTAGCGTTCGACCGGCGCCACGCGGTCGATGGCGGCCAACAGCGCGGCCACTGGTCCGTCGGCCAGCGGTTCGCCTTCGACCATGGCCCGATCGATCGTCTCGGTGATATCCATCGCTTCGGATCATCGGGCGCCACGCTTAACGATCGGTAAAACGCGCCGGCCCACGCCATGGAAACCATTCGTTAACGATTCCTGTTTACCTATGTTAACCCTAAATGGAATGTTGAAGACTTGGAGAGGGGGTCAGACCGATGCGTGTTCTACTGGTCGAGGACGATTCGTCGACGGCGCGATCCATCGAATTGATGCTCAAGAGCGAGGGCGTCGTCTGCGATATGACCGATCTGGGCGAGGACGGTCTGGAGATCGGCAAGCTCTACGATTACGACATCATCATCCTCGACCTGATGTTGCCGGATATCGACGGCTATGAAGTGCTGCGCCGCCTCCGCGATGCGCGGGTGGCCACGCCGATCCTGATCCTCTCGGGCTTGAGCGATACGGACGCCAAGCTCAAGGGTCTGACCACCGGAGCCGACGACTATCTGGTCAAGCCGTTCGACAAGCGCGAGCTGATCGCGCGCATCCATGCCATCGTGCGCCGTTCCCAGGGTCATTCCGACTCGGTCATCCGCACGGGCAAGCTGGCGGTGAACCTGGACGCGCGCACGGTCGAGGCGAGCGGCCAGCCCTTCCATCTGACCGGCAAGGAATACGGCATCCTGGAGCTGCTCAGCCTGCGCAAGGGCACGACCCTGACCAAGGAGATGTTCCTCAATCACCTCTATGGCGGGATGGACGAGCCGGAGCTGAAGATCATCGACGTATTCGTCTGCAAACTCCGCAAGAAGATCGCGGCCGCCTGCGACGGCGACAACTATATCGAGACCGTCTGGGGCCGAGGCTACGTTCTGCGCGACCCGGTCGCCGAGAGCGCGGAGACTCCCTTGCGCGCAGTCGGCTAAGAATCTCTTTGCACGCCGGCCTGCATGGGGCGACCTCTCGCGGGCTCTCGAACGCAACATCGACGCGCGGCCATGCGCCGACTGCTGCAACGCAGCGGTCGTGCCTCGCCCAAAATATAATTTCCGATTCCGCGATGCGGGGAGGAATGCCAGAGTGCATTTTCTCCAGAGGCGGGCCTGGCTTTGCTCAACAGAAGAGATTTCCTGAAACGCATCAGGGATGTCGCGGGGCTGGCGTTCCTTTCTGGAGCGCCGTCGTCGCGCGCCGGCGCGCGTTCGGGCAATCTCGGCTTCCGACTGCCCGACGAAGCGGACCCCCATCAGCGAACCTTTATGCAGTGGCCCGTCAGTCGCGCGGTTTATCCCGATCCCGTGTTTCTGGGCATGCTCCAGCAATCGATCGCGGACATCGCGAACGCGATCTCACAATTCGAGCCGGTTGTCATGCTGATGGCCGAGAAATATCGAAAAGCCGCCCGCGGGAAACTGTCCTCGGCAATAGAGATATGGGATATCCCGACCGACGATCTTTGGTGCCGCGACTCCGGCCCCGTCTTCGTAAAGGACAACAGCGGCGCCCTTGGCGTCTCGCTTCTGAACTTCAATGGGTGGGGGAACAAGCAGACCCACGCCAACGACGGCCAAGTCGCCCGGCGGGTGGCTGAGCGATTGGCTTTGCCGATCTTCGATAACGGTCTCGTCGGCGAAGCCGGCGGCGTCGACTCCGATGGCCGAGGCACCTTGATCGCCCATGAGAGCAGTTGGGTCATAGAGAACCGGAACAAGACCTCAAAGGCCCGGATAGAACGGCTTCTTCTCGAGGCCCTGGGAGCCGAAAAATTGACCTGGGCGCCGGGACTCGAGGGTGCGGATATCACGGACTACCACATCGACTCCCTGGCCCGATTCACGAAACCGGGCCATGTCTTGATCCAACTGCCCAAAGCGATCGACCCCAACGACTCATGGTCCGTGTCAGCCTTCGAGACCTATGAAATCCTGAAACAGGCGACGGACGCCGAAGGAAACCGGCTGAGTTTGACGATCATCCCGGAGCCCTACGACACCCGGATCACCTCACGGGACTTCGTCGCCTCCTACGTCAACTACTATGTTTGCAATGGCGCGGTCATCGCAGCGCAATTCGGCGACGAAGAGGCCGACGCCGAAGCGACGGCCGTGTTGGCGGCCGCATATCCCGAGAGAGAGATCGTCACGCTCGACATCGACCCGATCGGAGAGACTGGCGGCGGCATCCATTGCGCGACCCAGCAGCAACCCACGATCCAGGACCGGGGCACGGACACGGCCCGGCACCAATCCGTTGTGGACTGAACCCGCCACTCTCGGACCTTTTCCCGCGCTGCGGCGTTCCCTAGGTTAGCCGCATGCCGCTCGGCGACCACGACCACCATCATCCAACCGCCGCGGCGGGCAACGAGCGCCGGGTCGCCTGGGCGCTCGGCGTGACCGTCGCATTCATGGTCATCGAGATCGCGGGCGGGCTGATCGCCGGGTCCCTGGCGTTGCTCGCCGATGCCGGGCACATGCTGGCCGACGCCTGCGCCCTGACCCTCGCCCTCTTCGCCTTCCGCATCTCCCGCCGGCGGGCCGACCCGCAGCGCTCCTACGGCTATCATCGGTTCGAAGTCCTCGCGGCCTTCGCCAACGGCCTGACCCTGATCGCCGTTGCCGGTTGGATCACGGTGGAGGCGGTGTTGCGCCTGTTCGATCCGGTCGAGGTCCTCGGAACCCCGATGCTGATCGTCGCCATCCTGGGCCTGATCGCCAATCTTGTCGCTTTCGCCATTCTGCACGGGGGCGAGCGCGAGAACCTGAACATGCGCGGCGCCATGCTTCATGTCGCCGCCGATATTCTGGGCTCGATCGGGGCGATCGTCGCGGCGTTGATCATCCGCGCCACCGGCTGGATGGCGGCCGATCCGATCCTGTCGGTGTTCGTGGCCGTCCTGATTCTGCGCGGCGCTTGGATCCTGGTGCGGCGTTCCGCTCATATCCTGTTGGAAGGCACGCCAGACGGGCTGGACCTCGCCGAATTGCGCGAGGCCCTGCGCGGCGCCGTGCCGGAGGTTCGGGACGTGCATCATCTCCATGTCTGGTCCCTGACCGGCGAGCGGCCGATCGTGACCCTGCACGCAAGCATCCCAACCGACGCGAATGCCGATCGCGTGCTACGCGCGATTCATGCCGTTCTCGACGAACGGTTCGGCCTGCGCCACGCGACCATCCAGTTGGAAACCGGCCCCTGTCCGGATAGCAACTAGAAAGCGCGTCAGACCGGCTCGATCAGGCCCAGACTCCGGAATTTCTGGTTCAGAACACGGATATCGAAGGGCTTGATGATGTATTCGTCC
>JABIRQ010000436.1 GCA_018699755.1 Rhodospirillaceae bacterium
CGATATCCGGTTCTCGCGCAGCAAGGGATCAGCGCCGGCGCGCAGAACCACCGCGCTCCCGGCCCCGCCGACGATCTCGTTTTCCAGAATTTCGCCGGCGCCGCGATCGACGACGAGCGCGCTGCCCGCCCCGCCGAACAAGCTGCTATTGGTGACCGTCGGCGCGGCCTCGCCGGTAATCAGCAGCGCCGGGCCGTCGGCGCCCCGGATCTGGGTCCGGTCCAGGCGCAGTGCCCCAGCGCTGGTCACGACGCAGGGCGGTGGGTTCTCCGCCTTCTCGGCCTCCGGTGCGGCAACCCCTTGAAAGGCAATGCCGCTGATCAGGCCCCGTTCGACGGCGGAAGCCAAACAGACGCCCGTCTCCGGCGCGACGATCACGGTCTCGGGTGCGTCGGGCGCTCCGATCAGGCTGACCGGCCGGACCAGAGCCACGGATTCCCGGTAGGTGCCGGGCCGAACCGTGACGATGGCGTCGGCCTTGGCGTCGCGCAGGGCATCCGCGATGCTCTCGGTATCGCCGCCACCGGCGGCATCGACCAGCCATTCGCTCTTGATGTTCTTGCGATAGTAGTCGGGTCCGAACAGGGCCAGCGCCACCGCCACGAGCAGAAGCAGGACCAGCCCGGCGACCAGGCCCCAACGCCGCCCGCGCGCCTTTGCGGGTTGCGCACGCGGCCGGGTCAGCCCCGCGGGCCGCACCGGCGGCGGCGGAGCGGGCCGGCGCTCGACCGCGACCGTCGGCGGAATATCCGCCGAGGCTGCGGCTTGTGGGCCAGTCGGAGGAACCGGATCGGTCATCGGCAACGCTTTCAGCCAGTTCGCCATGGTTCGGGGCCTTCGATCCGGAGCCAACGCCAGCCCCCGGTCGATGGCGTCGAGGAGGGCCGATGAGAACCGACCTCGCCCCAGGACTTCCGCCGGCGCCATGTCGTCCCGCTGCAACCTTTCGGACGCTGCGGTCGGCGCGACGCCAGCAACCGCACGGTAGGCCAGCGCGGCGAGGCCGTAAATGTCGGTCCACGGCCCTTCGTCGCCGTCGTCGACATATTGCTCCGGCGCTCCATAACCGGGTGTCAGGTATGAGGGTGCGCCCGGACCGGTCGAGGCATCGAGCGCGGCGACCGCTCCGAGGTCGACCAGGACCGCGCCCTGCATCGGGTCGAGCACGATATTTGCCGGTTTGACGTCGCGATGGAGCAGCCGCGCGCCATGCAAATTCGCAAGACCCGCTCCGACTTCGTTGATCAGACCTAGCAGTTCAGCCTCACCCAACGGCGGCCCACCCGTCATGCGCGCGGCAAGGGTCGGGCCGCCGATCGCTTCCATGGCAATGTAGTCGGTGCCGTTGGCGGAAAAGGCGTCGAGGAAACGGGGAAGGCGCGGCGAGTCAAGCGCGGCAAGGGCCTCGGCTTCCTTGCTGAAGCGCCGCCGCCGCTCGGCGAACAGGGCCGCCATGCCGGGATGCGGTCGGACACTTTCGCCCGCGCGATAACCAAAGGCCGACGGCGCGTATTCCTTCAGAACGACCGCGCGGCCATCGCCACGGCCCGCCCGGTAGACCAGGGACTCCGGGCCGCCGGACAGCAGTGCCTCAATGCGATAGGCGCCGATCGCGGTGCCGGGGGCCAAAGGCCCCAGCCGCGCCGCGCCGTCCTCTCGGGCAGCGGCGATATCCAAGGGGTCGGATGTTGCCACGGGGGACGGGCCGCTTGGCTATTCCGCTGCGGGGCGGGGCAGATGGGCGGTGATTTCGACCGGTTTGCTCTTGGACGGCGGAGGCGCCTTGGCGGGTTCGACCGTCTTGTCCTCTTCTGCGCGGATATCCTTCGGCGCGGATGCCTTGGGCTCCGGCGGGGCGGCCTTCGCTTCCTCGATTTTGACCTCCTCGGCCTTCCTCGCTTCCTCGGCCCGGCCGGGCGGGGGTGTCGTCACGCTCTCGCTTTCTTCCAGGCTCCAGAATCCCGGTCCCGTGCGGCAACCGGTGCCACGGACGATTTCCGCGGCTCCGCCGGGCCGTTCGGTCCGGCGTTCGTATTCCCGGCAAGGTTCCTCCTCCGAACGAAAGAAGGTGCGGAGAATTTCAATTTCGCCCTTGTTCCCAGTCTTCGGGTTGTACCAAGGTACCGGCTCGCCCGAGCGCGCGTTTTCCAGGGTGTCGTTGATCGCCGGCAGAAGAATATCGAGATCGTCGAAATCGGCGGCCCGGGACTGGCCGAAGGCCGGTGCGGAGGCGACCGCTAGTCCCACGACGGCAAAAAACGCGATAAGGCGTCTCGCGCGGATGGCGACCTCTGGGCCTTTCGCATTCATGGCGTCGGAATCTCCGCTGGAAATGTCCTCAATCGGCCGGGCAGGGCCGAACCCATCTGCACTCGGCCACGTTCCATGCACATAATGGCAATACCGGGGCGCTTCAAGCCGCCGCCGGCGCCAGGGCGGAGAGGGGGATCGCATGGAAGAAAGGGACACCGCGCTCGACGGCCTGTTTCCGGAACCAGAGCCGGCCTTCGAACCGGCCGAATACGCGGCTCGGTTGGAGCGGGTGCGCGCCCGCATGGCGGCGGACCGGATCGACTGCCTGTTCGTCAGCGCGCCGGAAGGCATGTATTACCTCTCCGGCTATCGCTGCGCCTTCATGCAGGGCCAGAATCCCAAGCAATGGCCGCCGACAAGCGGCATCGCCGTGCATGTCGATCACGACCGCTTCATCCTGTTCGACACGGACCGCGAGACGGTGATGCACCGGACCTACACGGCGGCCCGCGATATCCGCTTGTTTCCGCCCGGCCGGACCCGCGACGGCACCGCCTTCATCGCCCAGGAATTGGCCGCCGAGGGGTGGTTGGCCGGCACGGTCGGCCTGGAATTCTGGAGCCATCGCCCGAACCGGGCGATCAGCGAACGGTTCCAGGGCCATCTCGAGGCGCAGGGCGCGCGGGTGGTCGACGGCAGCGACGTGCTGCGCGAGGTGCGCTGGCTGAAGTCCCCGGCCGAACTGGCACGGATCCGTGCCGCCGCGCGCATCGGCTGCGCGGGGCTGCGCGCGGCGGGCACGGCGATTCGGCCCGGCGCGATGGAACTTGCCGTCCTGGGCGAGGCCATGGCCGCCATGGGGCGGGACGGGGGCGAGGTGCCCGGGGTGATCCCGCCGGTCCTGTCCGGGCCGAAAACCGCCAGCCCCCACGCCCTGGCGACCGACCGCCGGATCGGCCTGGACGAGCCGGTCGTGGTCGACCTGGCCGGGGTGTCCGGGCGCTATCACGCCAACCTGGCACGGACCTGGTGGACGGGGCCGCCGCCGCGCGAGGCGGCCGAGATCGCCGCGCGGGCGGCCGAATCCCTCGCCGTCCTCAAGGAAACCGCCAAGCCCGGCATCACCGCCGACGAGCTCGGGCGGGAAATGGTGCGTTACTACGAGGAAGCTGCCTTGTGGGGGCGGCGAAGCTGGGTCGGCGGCTACGAGATGGGCATCGCCTTCCCGCCCGCCTGGACCGGCAACTACGTCTTCGATCCCGCCTCCGAGATCGGCCGCGACAAGGTGTTCGAGGCGGGAACGGCCATCAATTACGAAAACCAGTTCCACCTGCCGGACAAGCGCGGCCTGTTCTTCATGATCGAGACCGTGCTGTTCGACGAGGACGGCGTGCACTTGTTGTCCGCCGAGGTGCCCCACACCCTGGAACGGGCCGGGTGAGGCCGCACTTCGAGAGCGCACTGCCGCCCGATCACAAACGGGCCGGAACCGGACTAGAGCACCGTGTCACGGACAGAGGGGCGGCGATACGGGCAAGCGCCGCACAAAGGAAACGGCCCGCCGCTGGGACGGGCCGCTCGATCATGCTGTAGATGCCGGTTCGTCCCACAAGGAAGCGCGGAACCGGGCCCCGGGACAAACGCAGGCGTCAGTATCTATTTCCCGACAGCCAGTGCCCACTAAACTTCCCCCCATCTGTGCGGTCGAGTGCCTCGTCTCCGAGGTCGTCATCGTGAATGGTGTCGATACGATCTTCGGGCATATCAGCCTCCCTTGTTTTTAGCCGGAGCAGTATGGCCAGATTCTCCTGGTAGGCGCAGCCCCGAATCGACGCAAGCAATGATGTGCAGGAGGTCCCTGCTGGTCGAGGCGCCAAATCGGCGAATGGATCACACCAGC
Organism: Rhodospirillaceae bacterium; assembly: GCA_018699755.1. Lineage (GTDB taxonomy): Bacteria > Pseudomonadota > Alphaproteobacteria > CADEGL01 > CADEGL01 > JABIRQ01. The sequence goes on from JABIRQ010000436.1 coordinate 4,154, forward strand.
CCAGCCATTCCGGCGACGAGAAGGCACGATGTCGAAATTCCGCGACATCAAGACCCTTCAAAAGTTTGCCTCCACCCACGCCTCGATCCACAATTATTTCAATTTCGACCACCACCTGAATTCCCGTGAAGCGTTCAAACAGAAACGGTCTTCGGCGCTTACGGGGTGGTGTCAGCTTGCGACATGAACCTGACGTTTTCCTGCCTATCGGAGACAAGTTCGCATTAGACTGACAGCACCTTTCTGCCGCCATCTCTATAGCATCACCTTGGATTTCGCCCCTGCCAGAGGACATCCATTTTCGCGGGGCGAAATGAATCGAGGAACCGTTACGGTCTCTCCAAGTTAGACCACGCGACGCTCGGCCAAACGATGGTACCGGTCAAACAGAGGGTTCTTGTTACCTTTTGCTACTTCGTTCTGCCCTTCATAATCGAACAACGCGCGCGACGCTTTGATTACGGGCGCTACCTGAGCGATACGAATACCCTCGTAGGCAGCTAGGGCGCTCTCGACGCTGCCGTACGAACCCAAGCACTGGCATAGGACGTCAACGTCTTCCAGAGCTTGGTTGGCCCCCTGCGCCATGCCAGGCAGCACTGGATGCGCTGCATCCCCGGCAAGGGTGATCCGGCCGCTGGACCAGTTCTTGAGAGGACGGACGAGATCTCGGAGGCTGTTCCTGATAATGGTCGACTTGTCGGTCGCAGCGATCACGGCAGGCACGAGGCTACCGCGCCAGCTACCGAAGAAATCAACGACCTCTTCGACGTCTTGCGTGAGGCCGTCAGCCGCCGCAAACCAGTAGGCTTTTCCTCCACCTATGGGGAGACAGCCGAAATGCCCATCTGTTCCCCAAACCTCCACTTCCGTATTCGGATCGGCATCCGCATCGGCAACATTGAACAGGCCACGCCAACGCATCTGTTCATCGGCACTGAACTCCTGCGGCCCGAAGACTGAGTTTCTGGCAACAGAGGTAACACCGTCGGCGCCAAGCACCACGTCGCCCCGCATGGTCTCGCCGTTGCCGAAGGTGCATACGGCCTCACTGCCGTCTTGTTGAACCGAAACGAGTTCATGGCCGAGGCGGAGCTTATCCTGGCCGAGGGCGTCAGAAAGCATCCTGCTGAGGTTGCGGCGATGCACGCCATAGAGCGGCGCGCCATACTTCTCCCGCCACCCGCTGACGTCCTCAACCGCAATCGGTTCGCCATTCGACGAAAACGTTCTGTAGGCGTTCAGGAATACGCCGATATTCTCAAGCGCCTGGCGCAGGCCGATCTTCTCAAGAACCCGGATTCCATTCGGCCAGAGGTTCAGGCCAGCCCCTGCAGTGCGCAGTTCGGGATCCTTCTCGCAAACCGTTACGTCCCAGCCCATCCGACCCAAGTATATGCCTGCAGTCAGACCGCTGATGCCGCCGCCACAGATGATTGCATGCCTTGTCATGACTTGGCCCTCCAGAATTTCTCACAGCCCATCCTCGAGGCCACGAACAGCTTTACGAACACGCTTCTTTTCAACGCTCTAATCAGCCTAGGTCACCGACTCATTCATTTGGAACCATGTTCACGGCCCCTCGGGCCGGGCGGCACTCGCCCGGGAAGAGACAAAAGCCTCCGGAGCCAGTCCATGGGAAGCGGCGCCGGACGCCATCCGATCCATCTCGCGAGCAACGAAAGAAGCGTCCTGCAGCACGGCTCCTATCCGCAAGACGGTCGGCTCGTCATAGCGCCGCCCGACAATCTGGATGCCCGTCGGCAGGCCCGCCGGGGTGAGTCCCGAAGGAACCGAAAGGGCCGGACACTGGCCGACGAAATTGAACGGGCAGGTCATATCGAGGCCAGCGAAGAATCCCGCCTCGTCATCACTCTCGAAATCGCTGTCGCGCATATCGATCGGAGGCGCGACCTGCGCTGTGGTCGGGCAGATCAGAGCATCGTGGCCGCGCAGAACGCCCGCCAGGTCGCGCCACATGCGCGTTCGCAGAATCTCGATGCGCTTGAAGGCGAGAGCGCTCATCGAGAAGCCTTTCTCCATCAGTTGAACGACGGCGGGGTCGAGTTCATCCCTGTGGCTTTGCAGGGTGTCACCGAAGCTGGCCGCCAGGAGGACGCCCCAGTAGTCGGCCCAGGCATCGACGATCTCGCGTGTCCACGGCAGTTCGATGGGTTCGATGATGGCACCCTTGTCGGCCAGGAAATCGACCGCGCGGCGCGTGTTGATCTCGACCTCGGGCTGGACGCGGTAGAATCCGAGATCGACGCTCAGCGCCAGGCGCAGTCCGGATACATCGCGAGGAACAGGTATCGCGATATCCGGGCTCGCGGGGAGCGATTGCGGATCGCCGTCGTCCGGGCCGGCCGCGACATTCATGAACAGGGCGGCATCGTCGATCGTTCTGGCCAGTGGACCAAAGTGAGAAATCGAATCGAACGCGGTCGGCAAGATATCCATGGGAATTCGGCCGAGACTCGGCTTCAGTCCCACGGTGCCGCAAAATGCTGCGGGGATTCGGACGGAGCCGCCCATGTCGGTGCCCTCGGCCAGGGCCGCGCAACCGGTCGCGACGGCGACCGCCGAACCGCCCGACGAGCCGCCCGAGGTTCGGCCGAGGTTCCACGGGTTGCACGTATCGCCCCATAGCGGGCTGCGCGTGAAGCTGGAATGGGCGAACTCCGGCGTCGTCGTCTTGCCGATGAGGATGGCGCCCGCATTCAGCAACCGATCGACGATGACGGGTTGCTCCTCGGGCACCCAATCAGCGAAGGCCGCCGATCCGCGCGTCGTGAGCTTGCCCTTAACGGGCGTGAAATCCTTGATCGCGACCGGCAGGCCATGAAGCGGGCCGAGGGCAGCGCCGGACGCGACCCGGAGATCTGCCCGACGGGCCTCATCCAAAGCCTCGTCGCCATAGATCGCGCAGAACGCATTACAAAACGGATTGACCAGCCGGATGCGTTCCAGGCTCCGCTCGATGAGTTCGACGGCGGAGAGATTGTTCCGGCGGATCAGCGCCGCAAGCTCGAGCGCGGTTTTTCGGAGAAGATCCTCGGCCATTTTTTCTAGACGCTTGCTGTTTGTCCGGATGCCCAGAATTTGCGCCATCCCCGGCAAGGATAAAATTACACGGACGATACCCCGGAGGAATGGTTACCGCAGTCACAGGCCGGATGAAGAGGTCGTTTCGGCAGCCACCGCGGGCACCGGCGAGAAAAATGCTCCCGGAGGGCGGGGCACCGCATGTTGCTTCGTCGTTTGAGCGATATGTGACCGGCATGGAAGAAGTCGAGAATTTCCCCAAGGAGGATTCGGACTCCATGCCCCAAAGGCGAGGTTATGGGGTGGTTTCTTCGTCGCCGGCACGGACCCCCGACGCCAATCCTTTCATGGAAAGCCTCGGCGGGCGGTTCGGAGGATCGCCAATCCCTTATGGAAGTGTTCATCGTCGGGGGGCTTTGGGGGGTGCCCTGAAAAAGATCCGGACACGGCTGTTTCGACAGACAGGCCGGTGATATGGATGAAATCTTGAATGGGAAGGTAGGTTGATTTGAAAAATATCGCATTCTTCGGCGCCGGACTTATGGGCGAGCCGATTGCCGAACATCTGATCGATGCGGGCTATGGAGTTACGGTCGTGTGCCACCGCAACAGAGCGCCGGTCGAAAGACTCGTCGCGCGGGGCGCGGTCGAGGCGGGAACGGCCGGCGAGGCCGCGGCCCGGACAGATGTCGCGCTACTCGTGCTGCCCACCTCGGCGGATGTCGAGACGCTGGTGTTTCGTCCGGACGGAATCGCGGCGGGCATGCTCGAGGGCTATCTGATCGTCGATATGGGGACCTGCTATCCCAGCGACACGCGGGCACTTGCAGCCCGTATCGACGCGGCCGGAGGGCGGTTCATCGATGCGCCCGTGACAGGCGGCATAGAGGGTGCCCGGGCAGGCAGCCTGACTCTCATGGCTGGAGGCGATCCAGCGATCCTCGAGTCGATACGGCCGATCATCGAAACCTTCTGCCACGAAATATACCATTTCGGAGGACTCGGCGCCGGACATGCGGCCAAACTGATCCAGAACATGGTCGGATGGATCGAGGTCGCCGGTGTCGCTGAGGGCCTCGCCCTGGCAAAGGCCATGGATTTTGACATGGACATGTTTTTCAAGATGCTCTCCTCGTCGCACTCCAACAGCCCGATCATCCAGTGGATGGTGCCGAAGGTCCTGTCGGGCGCGTTCGACGATGTCGAGTTTCGCCTCGATCTCGCGTTCAAGGATATCCGTCAGGCCGCGAGCTTGGGACGCGAGGAATCGAAATTGCCGTTGCCCGTCGTCAATGCCGCGACCGAACTCTTCCAATTGGCGCGGGCCTCCGGCTACGGCAGCCAGGACAGCACGGCCGTCGTTCGCGGCCTCGAGACCGTGCTGGGCCAGGAAATCCGCGATCCGCGCTGGCGCAAGGACTCGGACTGAGAGCGCCGAAAATGGAGAACCCCGTGAAGCCCGAAGCGCCGATAAGAGTGCATATCAGGAACACCCGTTGGGAGACCCCGGAGAATCAGGCGATCTTTACGATTACGCCCGAACATTTTGCCGAAGCCGTCCGGTCTCATCCCGATCTCGCCTCGAGTCTGGAGCCCAGCTTCGGTATCGGCGCCGACGATTTCGAGGAGGATATGCGCTCGGCCGAAGTCCTGGTTGGGTGGGACTTCCCGACGGAAAACCTTGCTGAAACAGCGCCCGCGCTGCGCCTCATTCACATCATCGGCGCCGGCGTCGAGCATCTGTATCCGATGGACTGGGTCCCCGAAGCCGTGACGGTCGTCAACAACAAGGGCGCGCATGCAAACAAGGCCGGCGACTACGGCCTCATGTCGGTCCTGATGTTGCACAACCATGTCCCGCAGCTGATCGAGAATCAAAAGAGCGGGTTCTGGCGCTCGCTATACTCGACGCCTATCGAAGGCCGAACGCTTCTCGTGATCGGCGTGGGCAGCATCGGCTCGGCCATCGCCCGCAAGGCCAATGAACAGGGGTTGCGGGTGCTCGGCGTCACACGCCATGGCGCCCCGGTCGATGGCGTCGACGAGATGGCGACGACCGCCGAACTCGACACCATGTTGCCGCGCGCGGATTTCGTGTTCGTTTCAACCCCGTCCACGCCCGAAACGCGAAATCTTCTGGACCGCCGCCGCCTCGGACTAATGAGACGCGGTGCCGGGATCGTCAATGTCGGGCGGGCGGACGTGATCGACTACGAGGCCCTCAGCGAGATGCTCGAGTCCGGCCATCTGGGCGGCGCGATCCTCGACGTCTTCGACCCCGAGCCGTTGCCCTCCGACTCGCCCCTGTGGAAAGTGAAGAATCTTCTTGTCACGCCCCATGTGTCGGCGGATGACGGGGACTCCTATGCTCAGATCACGCTCGATCTCGTGTTCGCCAATCTGCGGCGCTATCTGGCGGGGGAACCTCTGCACAACGTCGTGCGCACGGAACTCGGATACTGACGGTCGAAGTCCGTCTGCCGGCAAAAAAATGGAACATTCCCGGAACGCTCAAGGCCGCCACGACGACTTGATAGGATGAGTCGGGAGAGGCGGGGCAGGAGGAAGAGGCTTGGTCACTTC
>JABIRQ010000305.1 GCA_018699755.1 Rhodospirillaceae bacterium
GATGCCGCCGCCGACGCCGGCCTGAGCCCCGACCGACCCTCCCGAACCCGAGGCGCCGAGCACACATCCGCGCCCGACGGCAGGACTGCGCCCGCAAGCCCACGATCAACCCGACTCCACGACATCCGGCAGCCACCAGACGCCCGCATCAGACCCCGCACTCCCCACCCTGCCTGCAAGACCCCGATCCTTCCGCGCTATCAGCCGCTCTATCCCCTTAGCCGGGGAATGAGGGGGCGATTGGCAGCGGTTTATGTCTGGACTTTGCGTTCAAAATAGCGCAGCAGGCTCGTGATCGCCACGCGCGTCAGGGATGTGGGGCGATAGCGCAGGGTAAGCCAGGCGAGCGCGGCGATCTTGGCCGAGATGCGCGGCAAGCGCTCGGCGCCGGCGAGGACGGCCCGGTCGATCGCTCGGTCTCCGTTCATGGCGGCGAGTACGGAGGTATTGAACGGTCGCGTCTCGACGGCATGGCGGCTCAAGGCAAAGCGCAAGCGTCGTTCGTAGTGCGCCTCATACCACGTCGGGAACTTCGGATCCGCGCTTATCGCCTGGCGCGCGCTGTCAATCAGACGAATGCACTTTTCAGCGTCGCCAGCGATCGAGTGCGAGTAGCTCGTGGCGACGATGCGCCAGTCGGCCAAGACTTCCGGCGTGTAACAGAACCCATTGCGCAACGCGAGCCGGCGGAGCGCATAGGCATCGGCAAAAGCGCCGAGCGAGTCATCGAGACCGCCGAGGGCCTTGAGGAGATCGGCCCGCAACAGCGAAGCGCCTCCGAGCATCCAGTGATCCATCGCCCGCAGGAGCTTCCGAGTCTTCTCCGAAGAAACGAACCCCGCGCGCCACAGGGGGCGAGCAACAGGGCGAAACCCTACGGTTCGCCCCTGCATGTCGATGCAACGCGTGTCGCCGCACGCAAGGCCGGCCTGTGGGTGGGCTTGGAGGAGTGCAAGCAACGTCGCGAAGAGAACAGGGTGTGCAAAATCGTCCGCCGATCCAAAATAAACAAGGGTGCCCCGCGCGTCTTCCAGGCCGCGGTTGAGCGCCGCCGTCGCGCCCTGGTTGGACCGGTGGCGAATAAGCCGCAGCGTGGGAATGTCGCGTCCGAGCTTCTCGATGACCGCAACGCTGTCGTCGGTCGACGCGTCATCAATGACGATGATCTCGTCCGGAGGATGCGTTTGTTTGACGAGGCCACCGATTGCCTGCGCAATGAAGGCGCTGTGATTGTAGTTGGGCAGAAGGGCCGTGACGATGGGGCGAGGCGTCTTGGACAGTCCACCAGGCCGCACTCTTTGCGGCTGCTTATGTGACGAACTGGACTTGACCCGTTTTCGTGGACTTCCGATCAGTTGGAAGAAAGGAGTCCACGATGTCGAGGAGACGTTCATCTTATCCGCCGGAGTTCCGGCGACAGCTGATGGAGCTGGTCCGGACGGGCCGCACGCCCGAGGAGCTGTCGCATGAGTTCGAGCCCTCGGCCCAGGCGATCCGCAACTAGGTCGCGCAGGCCGAGGCACGCATGGCCGTCTTCGAGTTCATCGAGGGATGGTACAATTGTATTTCGGTATTTACGCAACCCGCATATTTTGTGTGCAAACCGATTCACTCCAATATGTTGCGGTTTGATCGCGGGCTCCTCCCCCGTATATGGTGACGCTTGGATTTTTGGTCGAAAGTTGCCCATCCGCAACGCTTTTAGCACCCCTTCGAGTGAACCGCAAATATACAGAATTCCCTTTTGGTCGTCTTCCTCAACGACACCAAAATGTAGCCATCACTGAAGTGGTCGAAGCTTGATCGAATCCAAACAATATCGTGCATGGGGAACTCCATGGATACACTCTCGCACAGGTCAGTTCTGGCCGGGCATACAGCCGAGTTTATCGAGTCTCAGTCTGTACCCTCGACGATCTTCTGAATAGCGGTCTTCAAATCACCCCCACCGAAGAAGAAGCCCGAAACGCCGCCGGCCGCGGCCGCCTCGAGGTCGCTGTCGCGGTCGCCGATCATGAAACTGCCCTCGCGGCGAACGGGAAAGTCGCGCATCGCCTGCTCCAGCATGCCGGGGCCGGGCTTGCGCCAGCGGCTCTCGCGCCGCCAGGGCGCGTTGTTTCCGTCATGGGCCGGATCGGGCTCCAGATCGGGATGGAAGGGGCAATAGTAGAAGGCGTCGATGCGCGCGCCCTCGGCGGCCAGGGCGCCGGCCATCCAGCCATGCAGCGTGGCGATATCCTCTTCCCGGTAAAGGCCGCGCGCCACGCCGGCCTGGTTGGTCACCACGAAGACCCAGTAGCCGGCCTCGTTGAGCAGGCGCACGGCCGCCGCCGCGCCGTCCATCCAGCGATAGTCCCGGGCCATGTGGATATAGCCGTCGTCGTGATTGAGCACCCCGTCCCGGTCGAGGAAGGCGGCCGGCCGCGATGCGGCGAGAAACTCCTGTCGGTCGGTCGCGATCTTCATGCATCCTCTCGCTTCTGGGCCGGGCGCGGCGGTTTCTTGCCGAAGCCGCGGCCCTTGCCGATGGCATCGTCGCCCAGCCGCGCGCGCACCGCCTGGACGGCCTGCTCGGCCCGCGCCTTGCGCCGCGAATCGGCGTCGAACAGGTCCGGCGGATCGGCTTTTTCGCCCGCCGACAGGTGGCTCGCCCCGATTCCGATCAGGCGGTAGGGGGTGCCGTCGGCCTCGCGGGCCAGCAGCGGCCTCGCGGCGTCGAATAGCACATTCGCGAGCTGGGTGGGCGCGGGGAGGGCCCGGCTGCGCGTGACCGTCCGAAAGCGCGCGGTCTTCAGCTTCAGGGTCACCGACGCGCCGCTCAGCCCGCTCTTGGCCAGCCGCCGGGCGACGGTTTCCGCCAGGGGCCAGAGCGCCGTTTCGAGCTCCTCCGGCGCGGCGATATCGCGGTCGAAGGTGGTCTCGGCCGAGATGCTCTTGGTCGGCGCGTTCGGATCGACCCGCCGGTCGTCCTCGCCCTCGGCGAAGCGTGCCAGGCGGCGGCCGATCGCGCCGTAGCGGGCATGCAGCTCGCGCTCGTCGTAGCGCCGCAGATGGCCGATGAGAATGATGCCGTCGCGGTGCAGGCGGCCGGCCAGGGCCGGGCCGACGCCCCAGATCGTCTCGACCGGCCGCTCGGCGAGGAAGGCCCGCGCTTCCGCGCGGCCGACGATCGCGAAGCCGCGCGGCTTGTCCAGGTCGGATGCAACCTTTGCAAGAAATTTATTGTAGCTGAGGCCGACCGAAGCGGTGACGCCGATATCGTGCTCGATGCGCCGGATCAGCCCGGCCAGGGCCTGGGCCGGGCTGCCGCCATGAAGGGCCTGGGTGCCGCCCAGGTCGAGAAAGGCCTCGTCGATCGAGAGCGGTTCGACCAGGGGAGTCAGGGCCTGCATCATCGATCGGACCTCGCGCCCGGCGGCCGCGTATTTCGCCATATTGGGGCGGATGACGGCGGCATCCGGGCAGCGCTCGAGCGCCTTGAACATGGGCATGGCCGAGCGCACGCCATAGAGCCGGGCGACATAGCAGGCCGCGGCGACGACCCCGCGATGGCCACCGCCGACGATGACCGGGCGGTCGCGCAGGCTCGGATCGTCGCGCTTCTCGACCGAGGCATAGAAGGCATCGCAGTCGAGATGGGCGATGGCGAGGGCGTGCAACTCCGGATGGTGAATCGTGCGGGGCGAGCCGCAGGCCGGGCAGCGGGTGCCCGCCTGTCCGGCATCCAGAGCGGTCAGGCAATCCCGGCACAGGCCCGGCGCTGGGGTCCCGGAATCGGCTGAGAAATCGGCTGAGAAATCGGTCATGGACGGCCGCTCCGGCCCGGTGCGATTCGGTGCCGTTCGCCTGGCGGACCGAAGGAATACCGTCCGCCTTGGGCTTGCCCACCTTGCGGCCGATCCATAGACTGAAAGCCTCGACGGGATCGCAAGGGGAGATCGTCCGATTCGCGCGTCCGTGGTGCAGCGAGCGTCTTCATCTACTCCGTCTGGTCTGGCTGTTCCGGCTATCCGGGCGTCTCGGGCGGCGTCCGCAGCCGGACGCATCGCCGATCTCCGATTATCCTGGGTCGGGCGCTGCCTATCGGCAACGGTTTTCCTGTCCGCCGCCTTGGGGCATGCGGGCGGCGCTCTCGCCGGCCCGAATGACCTGCCGGTCGAGAAGGCAAGCTTCTCGCCCCTGGCCAAATCCCTTCTGCTGCGCGGCGAACATGACGACCCGGAGGCGCTCTATCGTCTCGGCGTGCTCTATCTTGCCGGCACCGGAGTCCCCAAGGACGAGCGCAGGGGCGCGGTTCTCGTGGTCGCCGCCGCGGAGGAGGGGATTGCGGGCGCCCAGTATCTGGCCGGGCTTCTCTACGGCGATGGGCGGGGTGTCGGGCGCGATCCGGCATCGGAACTGATATGGCTGCGCCGCGCCGCCGATAAAGGCAATGGCGAAGCCCAGGTTCGACTCGGCCATATGTTCCGCGACGGCTGGGTTGTCGGCAAGGATGCCGGCGAGGCCCTGGCCTGGTACCGCAAGGCGGTCGGGCAGGGCGAGGTCGAAGCCTTGCGGGCGGTGATGGACCTCTACGCCGAGGGTCGCGCCGGTTTGCCGCGCGACAAGGAAGAGGTCCGGCGCTATTGCCTGGCCCTGGCCGAACGCGGCGATCTGACCGCCCAATTGATGATGGGAGAGCGCTTCGAATCGGGCGTCGACGGTCCGGCCGATGCCCAGCAGGCCTATTTCTGGTACACGCTCGCGGCCAACCAGGGCAGCCGTCTCGGCGCAACTCTGCGCGACGAGACGGCGCGGGGGATGCAGGCGCGCCAGATCGCCCTGGTCCGCGAGCAGGCGGCCGGCTGGTCGCCCAGCGCCTGGGCCGAGGCGCGCTGGATCGCCTTCGGAGATACGGGCCCGCAGCTCCTGCGCTAGCCGCGCGCGTTCCTTTCGGCTTCGGCATCTTCGACATGTTCGGCTTCTTCGGGAGACCACAACCAGGCCGCGCCGCGCACCCCGCTGGAATCGCCGTGGCGGGGCGGCAGCAGGCGTGTGTCCACCCGGTCGGAGAAGACATAGGGCGCCCAGCGCGCGGACACGGCCTCGTAGAGCCATGACAGGTTGGACAGGCCGCCGCCCAGGACGATGGCCTGGGGATCGAGAAGGTTGATGACCGCGCCGAGGGCGCGGGCGAGGCGGTCGGCATAGCGGTCGAGCGTGGCGGCCGCGGCGGGATCGCCGTTCGCGGCCCGGCGCGCGATCTCCTCCGCCGCCAGGGCCTGCCCCGCGATGCGTGCATGGTCCGCCGCCAGGCCGGGCCCCGACAGGAAGGTTTCGATACAGCCCTGTCGCCCGCAGTAGCAGGCGGGACCGGGCCATTCGTCGGGAGACATGGCGGGCAGGGGGTTGTGGCCCCATTCGCCGGCGACCGCGTTGGCGCCGGTCAAGACCCGGCCGCCGGTCACGACTCCGCCGCCGACACCGGTGCCGAGGATCGCCCCGAAGACGGGGTCGTATCCGGCCGCCGCGCCATCGGTCGCTTCCGACAGGGCGAAGCAGTTGGCGTCGTTGGCAAGGCGGACCGGCCGGGAGAGCAGGGCCGCGAGATCGGCGTCCAAGGGCCGACCGATCAACCAGACCGAGTTGGCGTTCTTGACCAGGCCGGTCGCGGGCGAGAGGGTGCCCGGAATGCCGATGCCGACCGAGCCGCGACGGCCGAGCCGGGCTTCGACGCCGTGGATCAGATCGGCGATCGCGCGGAGTGTCGCGCGGTAGTCGCCCTTGGGTGCCGGGATGCGTTCGCGCAGAACGGCGGATGCGGTTTCGTCGAAGGCGGCGATCTCGATCTTCGTGCCGCCGAGATCGACGCCGATTCTCAGCGCCATGACAAAATTCCCATCGATGGACGGTCCCGAACGGATGGCCGGCATGCAAGCGTTACGATTAGTTAAACATAGTGATTCATGCTCTAATGTTAGCGGGGAGACATTCGCGCCGTGCCGACCTAAGTCATGGCGCGAATGGAATTGCTAGCCTGGGAGCGCAGACGCAACGGTATGAGCAAAACAATACTCATTGTCGAAGACAACGAGCTCAATATGAAGCTCTTCAACGACGTACTCCAAGCGCACGGTTACGAGACCATTCAGACCCGCGAGGGAATGGAGGCGCTGCGCCTGACCAAGGAGAACCGTCCCGATCTGATCCTCATGGACATCCAACTGCCCGAGGTTTCGGGTCTGGAGGTCACGAAATGGATCAAGGCCGACAAGGACATACGCGATATTCCGGTGATCGCCGTGACAGCCTTCGCGATGAAGGGCGACGAGGAGAAGATTCGCCAGGGTGGCTGCGAGGCCTATATCGCCAAGCCGATCTCGATCACGAATTTTCTCGAGACGATCAAACAGTTCCTGCATAGCGGGTCGGCCGGCGCCCTTCGTCCGGCTTACGATCCGATAACGAAAAGGGCCGCCCACCGGGCGGCCCTTCGTCTTGTCGGGAGCGACGGATCGGCTATTTGATCTTCGCTTCCTTGAACATCACATGCTTGCGCGCGACCGGATCATATTTCCGCATCTCGAGCTTTTTGGTCATCGTGCGCGGATTTTTCTTGGTCACATAGTAGTAACCCGTGTCCGCGGTGCTCACGAGTCTGATCAGGACGGTGTTTGGCTTGGCCATACGACGCCTCCGCGCGCCAGTGGACGAATTCAGCGGGCGAAGATAGGCCCGTCGCCGCCCCTGTCAAGGGCGATGCGCGGGAATCAGCGTTTTGCGACCTCGGCATGGGAGCGCGCGACGGCAAGTCGGTAGAGCGCGGAGTCGGCCAGAACGCGTTCGGCGACGTCCAAATCGACCTCCTTCGCTTCGCCATGCGGCGGGCAAGACGCGCGCAGAGCATCGGCTTCCTGCTTGTCCGGAACCGAAACGGCACGCCATTTCTGCATCAGATCGGCCTGCTCCGCTTCGCGGCGGCGGACCCGATTGATGACCTGTCCCGCGCCTTCGGTCATGCCGCTGGTGCAGACCGCCGGCATGACCCCCAGCCGGTGCAGGGTGTAGCCCGACGGCGCATGGATGCGCGACCAGGTCAGAATCAGCTCGCCCTCGTTCGGCATGCGGATCACCGTCTGCACGGTTCCCTTGCCGTAGGATGCGGTGCCGATGATGATCGCGCGGTCATGGTCCTGGAGGGCCGCCGCGACGACTTCCGAAGCCGAGGCGGTGTTGCCGTTGACCAGAATGGCGATCGGGATACCGCGGACGATATCGCCCTGCTCCGCCTCGTAAGACTGAAAGCTGTCGAAATGGCGCCCCTGGGTGCTCAGGATCGTGCCGCTGTCGAGGAACATATCCGCGACTTCAACAGCCTGGTCCAGCAAGCCGCCGGGATTGTCGCGCATGTCCAGAACCACCCCCTTCAGGCGGCTGCCCATGGCGCTGCGCAGCTCCGCGATCGCCTTGTCGAGCTGGTGGGCCGTGTCCTGGTTGAAATGGCTGATGGCGACATAGAGGTAGTCGCCGTCCTGCCGCGCGGCGACGCTCGGCGGAATGATGCGTTGGCGCTCGATCGCGAAGGTCAGGGAGGCGTCGGACGAGGGCCGCGTCACCGTCAGATCGACATGGGTGTCGATCGGACCGCGCAGCCGGTCGACGATATCGGCCAGATCCATCCCCGCGATGGAGAAGCCGTTGACATGGGTGATCACGTCCTCGGCCTGGATGCCGGCGGCCTCCGCAGGGGTGTCCTCGATCACCGACATGAC
>JABIRQ010000439.1 GCA_018699755.1 Rhodospirillaceae bacterium
CAGAGACGACAAAGAAAATGTCGCGCGAATCGCTGTGGCGGTCGATGATCTGCTCGTGCGCCGGATAGGTGCGCCACGCGCACGCCCTTTCGAGCGATTGCCGTTCGGCACCCGTCAATTCCGCCAGCAATTCGATGCCGGCCAAGGAATGATCTTCCCCGTTTGTCACGCCCAAGCCCCCACTCAGCCCTACCATCTTATGGATCAAGGACCGGCCTGGCGAGAAAGAAAGCACTCCTCCTCGAATTCCTCGACGATGCCGTGGTTGCTGCGCCCGAATCGCGCGGTTATAGTGCGCCGCACAAGATATTGCAGTGCAACAAAATTTGGAGAGTGGCAAGATGTCGCCAGACGCATCGATCGTGGCCCGTCCGCTCGGTTCGAACGAGCAGCACGGCTATTTTCTCGAGGATCTGACCGTCGGCATGAAGGCGGTCTACGGCAAGACCGTAACCGACGCGGACATCGTCCTGTTCTCGGGCGTGTCGGGCGACACCAACCCGCTGCATCTCGACCATGAATTCGCCAGCCGCACCATGTTCGGCGGGCCTATCGTCCACGGCATGCTGACCGCGAGCCTGATTTCGACCGTCGTGGGCACCCGGCTGCCGGGGCCCGGTTGCATCTATCTCAGTCAGAATCTGCGGTTTCGCGCCCCGGTGCGCGTCGGCGATACGGTCGAGACCCGCGCCGCAATCGTCGAAATCCTGCCCGAGAAGCGGCGCGTTCGGCTCGAGACGGTGTGCAAGGTCGGCGAGACCGTGGTGCTCGACGGCGAAGCGCTGGTGATGGTGCCGACCCGGGCGGCGGAAGCCGCCGAATAGAAACAAGCCCGGCGGAAGCCGCCGAATAGGCGCAAGGCCGGTTGAGTTCGGCCTGGGTTGCGCGGCGCCGGGAAGCCGCTAGGCTCCCGGCGGGGAGGACGGCGCGGGCATGCGGCTATTTCGTCACTACACCGATTTGCCGGACGACGCGCGGGGCGCGGTCGTCGCCATCGGCAATTTCGACGGCATCCACAGGGGCCATCAGGCGATCATCGGCGAGGCCGGGCGCGTCGCGCAGGCCGGAGGCCGGCGCTTGGCCGTGCTCACCTTCGAGCCCCATCCGCGCCAGGTCTTCCAGCCCGGCGCGCCGCCCTACCGCCTGACTCCCCTGCGCATCAAGACCCGCAACATCGAGGAACTCGGCGTCGACGACCTCTTCGTGCTGCATTTCGACGAAGCGCTGGCCGCCATCGGGGCGGAGGATTTCGTCATGGAGGTCCTGGTCCGCGGCCTGGCCGCCAGCCATGTCGTCGTCGGCTACAACTTTTCCTTCGGCCACCGGCGGCTGGGCAATGTCGAACTGCTGCAGGCGATGGCGTCGCGCGAGGGCTTCGGCCTGACGAGCGTGTCCCCGGTCGAAAGCCCGGAGGGCATCACCTTCTCCTCGACCGTCATCCGCGATCTGCTGCAGCGGGGCGAGCCGGGGCGCGCCACCGCGCTGCTCGGCCGGTTCTGGGAGATCGAGGGCCGGGTCGAGGGCGGCGACAAGCGCGGCCGCACCATCGGCTTCCCGACCGCCAACGTGCCGCTGGGCGAATACATCGTGCCGGCCCATGGGGTCTATGCCGTGCGGGCCGGGGTCGACCGGGGCGCGGAAACCGTGTGGTACGATGGCGCGGCCAACCTGGGTCGACGGCCCACCGTCGACGGTCGCAGCGTGACCCTGGAGGTCCATCTTTTCGATTTCGACGGCGATCTGTACGGCGAGCATCTGCGCGTCGCCATGGTCGAGCGCCTGCGCGCCGAGAAGAAGTTTGACGGACTGGACGCTTTGAAGGCACAAATCGCGCGCGATTGCGAGGCCGCGCGCGCCATTCTGGCGCGCCCCGCCGCCGATTCGGCGGCGGGCGGCGGCGGTTGACGAGTGGTGCCATGAGCCGAGATCACCGATCGACGGTCTTCTTGCCGAAGACCGTTTTTCCGATGCGTGCCGGACTGGTCGAGCGCGAGCCCAAACTGCTTGAGCGCTGGGCCGAGCTTGGCCTTTACCGGCGCCTGCGCCAACAATCGGAAGGCCGCGAGAAGTTCATCCTTCACGACGGCCCGCCCTATGCCAACGGCCATCTCCATATCGGTCACGCCCTGAACAAGATCCTCAAGGACGTGATCAACCGCTCCCAGCAGATGCTGGGCAAGGACGCCAACTACGTGCCCGGTTGGGACTGCCACGGCCTGCCCATCGAATGGAAGATCGAGGAGCAATACCGCGCCAAGGGCCAGGACAAGGACGAGGTGCCGATCATCGAATTCCGGCGCGAGTGCCGCGAATTCGCCGAGAAATGGGTCGGCATCCAATCGGCGGAGTTCCAGCGCCTGGGCGTCGTCGGCGATTGGGAGAACCCCTATCTCACCATGGCGCTCGAGGCCGAGGCGAGGATCGCGGCCGAGCTGATCAAGTTCGCCGAGAACGGTCGCCTGTTCCGCGGCTCGAAGCCGGTCATGTGGTCGGTGGTGGAGAAGACGGCGCTGGCCGAGGCCGAGGTCGAATATCACGACCATGTCTCGCCGAC
>JABIRQ010000251.1 GCA_018699755.1 Rhodospirillaceae bacterium
CAGCGGCCGCAGAAGGACGAGGCGTTGGGCAGATGCCCGGTCTTGTCGATCCCGACCAGGGACGGAGTCAGCACGGCGCCCATCGGCCCGGGATAGACCCAGCCATAGGCATGGCCGCCGACCGCGCCGTAGACCGGGCAATGGTTGAGGCAGGCACCGCAGCGGATGCAGCGCAGCATGTCCTGGAACTCGGTGCCCAGCATGGCGCTGCGCCCGTTGTCGAGCAGGACGACGTGGAATTCCTCGGGTCCGTCGAGATCCTCGGCCCGGCGCGGCCCCGTCGAGAAGGTCGTATAGACCGAGAATTCCTGGCCCGTCGCCGAGCGTGCGAGCACGCGCAGGATGGTCGAGGCGTCTTCCAGAGTCGGCACGACTTTTTCGAGGCTGGCGAGGACGATATGGGCGCGCGGCAGGGTCTGGGTCAGATCGCCGTTGCCCTCGTTGGTGACGATGACGGTCGAGCCCGTCTCCGCGATCAGGAAATTGGCGCCGGTGATGCCGACATCGGCGGCCAGGAACTTGCGGCGCAGGATCGCCCGCGCCTCGGCCAGCAGGGTCGGGGCCTCGTCCAGATTGCGGTCGGCCGGCAGATCTGTATGGGCCTCGCGAAAGGCGTCGGAGACCTGCTCCTTCACCAGATGGACGGCGGGGGCGATGATATGACTGGGCGGCTCGTGGCGCAGCTGGATGATGTATTCGCCCAGATCGGTCTCGACCGGCTCGATCCCCTTTTCCTCGAGGAAATCGTTCAGGGCGATTTCCTCGGCGATCATGCTCTTGCCCTTGGTCACCGTGCGGGCCTCGAGCCGGCGGCATATTTCGAGGATCGTCGCCCGCGCCTCGGCCCCGTCGCGGCACCAATGGACCTTGCCGCCGGCCTCCGTCACCTTCTCCTCGAACCGTTCGAGATAGAGGTCGAGATTGGCCAGGGTGTGATCCTTGATCGCTTTGGCCTGGTCGCGCAGGGCCTCGAATTCCGGCAGCCGGGCCGCCGCCTTGGCGCGGCGATCGACGAAGCCGACCTTCACGAAGCCGAGGGCCTTCTGCAGGGTCGTGTCGTCCAGCGCCTCGCGCGCATTAGCCTTGAAGCCCGGGCTGGTGACCTCCATCGCCTAGGCCTCATTCTCGGCGCGGCCGATCGCCGGACCGTCCGCCATCCCGGCAAGCACTTCGGCGATGTGGCGCGCTTCCATCGCGCGGCCCTCGCGGCGCATCCGCCCGGCAATGTTCATGAGGCAGCCGAGATCCCCCGCCAGCACCGTGCCGGCCCCGGTGGCGGCGAGGGCACGCACCTTGTCGGCCACCATGCGGCCCGAGATATCCGGGTATTTGACGCAAAAGGTGCCGCCGAAGCCGCAACAGACCTCGCGATCCTCGGCCTCCCGCAGGGTCAGGCCCTCGACCGCCCCGAGCAGGGCGCGGGGCGCCGCATCGATCCCCAACTCACGGAGGCCCGAACAGGAATCGTGATAGGCGACCGCGCCGTCGAAGCGTACATCGGACAATTCCAGGCCGCGTACGTCCGTCAGGAAGGACACGAGCTCCCAGGTTTTCGCCGCCACCGCCGCGGCCCGGCCAGCGTCGGCCGGGTCGTCCGCGAACAGCGCAGGATAGTGATGGCGGATCATCCCCGCGCAGGAGCCCGAGGGCGCGACCACGTAATCGACATCGGCAAAGGCGTCGAGCACGGTGCGGGCGACCGCGCGGGCCTGGGCGCGCGCGCCGGAATTATAGGCCGGCTGGCCGCAGCAGCTTTGTCCTTCGGGCACCCGGACGGTGCAGCCCGCCGCCTCCAACAGCTTGACGGCGGCGAAGCCGACCGTGGGCCGGAACAGATCGACCAAGCAGGTCACGAACAGGCCGACCACCGGTTTCAATTCCGCCGTTTTGTCCGCTGCCGTCATGGCCGATTCATTTCCATCGCCTCGCGTCCAACCCCTCGCAATGTCGGCGAGGGACGCGATGAGCGCAAGCCCGCCGCCCTCGCGCCCGGCCCTAGCGCACGGCCAGGGCCGGGCCCGGCGAAACGGTCTTGGGGAGAAGAATGGCGTAGCCGCCGCGCGACTTCATCCGCCCGGCTTTGGCCGCGGCGTCCGCGCCCGCGCCCCAGAACAGGTCGCCGCGCACCGCGCCCCGAATCGCGCCGCCCGTGTCCTGGGCGATCACCAGACGCCGGAGCGCCTGGCCGTCGGGATCCACCGTCTCCAGCCACAGCGGCGCACCATAGGGCAGAAAGGCCGGATCGACCGCGAGGCTGCGCCCCGATTCCAGCGCCACCCCCTGGGCGCCGATCGGGCCTTCGCCCTCGATCGCCCGGAAGAAGATGTATCGCGGATTGGCGTTCATGATCCCAGGCGCCTCCGCCGGATGGGCGGCGAGCCAGGCGCGGATCGACTGCATCGAGATCTCTTCGCGGGGAATATCGCCGCGCTCGATCAGGACCCGGCCGATGGCGACATAGTCATGGCCATTGTTGCCGGCATAGCCGACCCGCAGGACCCGCCCGTCCTCCAGGCGCACCCGGCCCGAGCCCTGAACATGCAGGAAGAAGGCGTCGACCGGATCGGCGAGCCAGAGCCATTCGAGACCCCGGCCGGCCAGGGCGCCGGCCTCGATCTCGGCCCGGCTCGGCCCGGCCTCCGCCCCCGATGGCGGCGGCGCGTAGAGCGGCGCGCGGTAGCGCTGCGACCGGGTCGCGGACCCGCGGTACTCGGGCTCGAAATAGCCCGTGAATAGGCCATCGGCCGCGCCGTCCATGACGATGCGATAGGGCCGGAACCAGCGTTCGAAATAGGCCCGCGCGGCAGCGGGAGACTTGGGCGCGGCGGCGCATGCTTCCGCCCATTGCGCTGCCGTCCCGGCGAACCCGTCGCGGCCCAGGGCTTCGCCGCCGGGCGCGCGGGCCAGGACCCGGCAGGAGCGCCGGAACGCGGCGAGCGCCGGGGCCGGATCGTCGGCGGCCCAGCCGCCCAGGTCGGAGAACGCCGCGGGCACGAGCCGAAACCCATCCGCCCCCCCGGCAGCTGGAACGGCTGGAACGACTGGAGTGGCCGGAGCGATCGGAGCGGGCGGCGCGGTTTGGCAGGCCGCGAGCAGGAGCAGCGCGGCAACCGGAAACAGAAGCAGGCGGACGTCAGTTCGGGCTGCGCGTCTCAACGAGGGTCCAATTGGGATCGCGCGAGCGCGTGTTGCGGGCGAAGGTCCAGATATCGGTCACGTCGGTCACCCGGTTGTCGTCGCCCTCGACGACATTGTCCTCCGAATCGCGTGTCACGTTGATCTGTTCAGAAACGAAGGTGACGGTCGCGAAGGCCGTCCGCCCGTTCATATAAGCCTCGATCAGCTCCGCCGACTTGATGCCGACGACGGTCGTCTCCAGGGTCCGGCCCGCCGCTTCGCGTTCGGCGATCGCGGTCTTGAAACCCTCCAGCACCTCGTTGCTGAGCAGGCCGCGCAGCGCGGCGACATCGCCCCTGGCGAAGGACTCGACGATCATTTCGAAAGCCGCGCGCGCACCGTTCGCGAACTGGTCGGGATCGAAATTGCGATCCGCCGCCTGGATCTGGGCGATACCAGCCTCGAGACTCGTTTCGCCGGTATTGGGTGCGGCCTCGACGGCATCCTCCGCCGTCGCGCCCGGCTCGGCAGCTGTGCGCCGATCGGGCAGCTCCACCACCTTGTCGTCGACGTCTTCCGCGCGGCGTTCGCGGCGGGCGAAGGGGTCTTTCGGGGGCCGCTCGTTCCCGGTCCTGCGGCCGAGCACGCTGCGCAGGCGCAAGATCACGAAGCCCGCGATCATGGCCAGCAGGATGATGTCGAAGAATTGGATGCCGTCGTTCATGCCCGCCTGTCCCGGCATAATGAATCGAGCTGACTGGACCCGTCGGGCCGCCTTGGACTAAGTAAGAAGCGCAGGTCGCCGTTCGACCTCACCCTATCGGCTCCGCAATAGGCGGTCCAGGGACCTTCCAAGCGACGGTGCCGTCCCCTTTCAGATAGGGCCTCGATCCGGGAAGAGCAAGCATGGCCCTATTCATTCTCGTCCTCCTCGTCGGCGTTCCGATCCTGGAAATCGCCTTGTTCATCGAGATCGGGGATTGGATCGGCCTGTGGCCGACGATCCTGATCGTCGTCGCCACCGCCTTCGCCGGCACGACCCTGCTGCGCGCCCAGGGTGTCGCGACCTTGGCCCGCGCCCAAGCCAGCCTGGCGCGCAACGAAGCCCCGGTCGCCGAAGCTTTCGACGGCATGTGCCTGCTGTTGGCCGGCGTGCTGCTGCTGACTCCCGGATTCGCGACCGATACGGTCGGGCTGCTGCTCTTCGTGCCCGCCATCCGCCACGCCATCATGGCCTGGCTGTGGAAACGCCTGCGCGAGAGCGAGAAGTTCCACGTCTACGCCGCCCGCACCACGCGCGGCTATACGGACGAATCGGTGATCGAGGGCGAGTTCGAGGAGATCCGGCGCAAGGACGGCGACGGCCCGCCAAGACCGGTCCATCCGCACCGCATCGGTGGAGACCATTCGTGATTCTGGTCCGTCACGCGCAATCCGAATTCAACGTCCACTATTCGCGCACAAGGGTCGATCCGGGAATCCGCGATCCCGCCCTCACCGAGCTCGGCTTCGAGCAAGCGCGAGACACGGCGGCCCAATTGCGCGCGCTGCCCGCCCGCCGGATCGTGACCAGCCCCTACACCCGCGCCCTTCAGACTGCGGAGATTCTGCACGACGAATTGGGCCTTCCCGTCGAGATCGACCCGATCGTCGGCGAGCGCTGCGCCTTCGTCTGCGATCTGGGCAGCACGCGGGACGAACTGGCGGCGCGCTTTCCCCGCTTCGCCTTCGACCATCTGGCCCATGAATGGTGGCCCGTGCCCATCGAGGAAGAAGACGGCCTGATGGCCCGGTGCGACGGTTTCCGGACGCGCATGGCCGCGGACGAGGCCTGGGCCGGCACGGTCATCGTCACCCATTGGGGCTTCATCCGCGGCTTGACGGGAGAGACCGTCGGCAATTGCGCGGTTCTGCGTTTCGATCCGACCGCGCCCCGATAGTCGGTATTCGGCCGCCGCCTTGCCGATCCCGCATCGGCGTGATAGCGAAACCGCTCGCCGGGCCCCGACCAGGAAGGAATGCGACATGGCGGATACCAACGGAGCCGAAGACGCTGCCGCGGGAAATGCCCAGCCGGTCCAGACGTTCCGGCTGGTGGCGCAATACGTCAAGGATCTGTCCTTCGAGAATCCGAACGCGCCGGATATCTATCTCAATGAAGGCCCCGCGCCGCAGATCGCGGTGAATGTCGACGTTCAGGCGCGCCCGGTCGCGGCGGCCGACCATTTTGAGGTGACCCTGCGCTTCGACGTCGAAGCGACCAGCGGCGAGCGCAAGGCTTTCCTGATCGAGTTGAGCTTCGGCGGCGTCTACCATCTTGCCGGCTTGCCCGAGGAACATGTCCGCCCGGTCCTGCTGGTCGAGGGGCCGCGCATGCTGTTCCCCTTCGCGCGCCGGATCCTGGCGGATCTGACCCGGGAATGCGGCTTTCCGCCCCTGCTGATTCAGCCGATCGATTTCCTGCGGCTCTACAACGAAAAGATGCAGCCCAGCGAGCCGCTGCCGAGCGACGACTCGATCCTCTCCGGCAGCTAACCGTCCCAGAGCGGCGCCGTCAGCCGCGCGACCAGCGCGGCATGGGCGGCCCGTTCCTCCTCTGTCGGCGTGTGGGGCCGAGGGGCGCGCGGTTCGCGCTGTGGCAGCGCATCCGATCCCGGGCTTTCGCCGGTTCGGCCCGGGCCTCGGGTCTGTCCTTGATTGGCTCCCCGATCGAGTCCCTGGCCGGCCCCTTGGTTGGCCAGAACGAGGCCGGGCTGGCGCCCGCCGATCAGCTCCAGATAGACCTCGGCCAGAAGCTCCGAATCGAGCAGGGCGCCGTGCAGGGTTCGGTTCGAATTGTCGATGCCGAAGCGACGGCACAAGGCATCGAGGCTGGCGGGGGCACCGGGGAACTTGCGGCGCGCCATGTCCAGGGTGTTGATCACCCGGTCGCGGGAAATCGCCGACCGTCCGGCAACCGACAGCTCCATGTCCAGGAAGCCGAGGTCGAAATCCGCGTTGTGAATGATCAACGGCGAATCGGCGATGAAGGCGAGGAACTCGTCGCAGATCTCCCGAAAGACCGGGTGACCGCGCAGGAACTCCTCGCTCAACCCGTGAACCTCGAAAGCGCCCGTGGGCATGTCGCGCTCCGGGTTGACGTATTGCCGATACGAGGTCCCGGACGGCACATGGTTGATCAACTCCAGCGCGCCGATCTCGACCACCCGGTCGCCGTCGCGCGGGTTCAAGCCGGTCGTTTCGGTATCGAGAACGATTTCGCGCAAAGCCAGCTCCATTGATCGCGGATCAGGCTCGACCGGCCCGATCAATGCTCCGTCATGAGTCTGACGATTCGGCGGACGCCTTGCAACGTGGACCGGCGGCCGAGGCCGGTGGGCAGCACGAAATCGGCCCGGCGACGCTTTTCCGCATCGGGGGTCTGGCGCTCCCGGATTGCCGCGAGCCGGTCCGCCGTCATGCCGGGCCGGGCTAGCACCCGCTGGGTCTGAACGAAGGCCGGGGCGCTGACCACGGCGACGGCGTCGTAGCGGGCTTGCGCGCCGGTTTCGAACAGCAGCGGCACATCGAAGACGGCCAGGGGCACGCGGCGCGCGCGCGCCAGGCGCAGGAAGCGCTCGGACGACAGCCGCACCAGGGGGTGAACGATGGCTTCGAGGCGCGCCAGTCGATCGCTGTCGCCGAAGACCGCCCGGCCCAGCACGGCCCGGTCGACGGCGCCGTCGCGAACCGCCTCGGGAAAGGCTTCGCCCACCGGCCCGACGGCGGCCCCGCCCGGCCGAAACACGGCATGGACGGCCGCGTCCGCGTCATGGACCGGCACACCCAGGCTGCGGAACATCCCGGCGGCGGTCGATTTGCCCATGCCGATCGATCCGGTGAGGCCCAGGGTCGCGGTCGGACCGCGCCACCGCGTCATGCGCCCATTTCCGCCGCGATCTCGGCGGCGATTTCGCCGTGCAGGGACGACGTGACCTCCGGCTCGACGCCGAACCAGGCGGCGAATCCGGGGCGGCCCTGGTGCAACAACATGCCCAGGCCATCGACCACGGCGTTGCCCCGCGCGCGCGCCGCGGCCAGCAGGGGCGTTTCCAGCGGGACATAGACGATATCGTTGACGATCGCCTCCGGCGGCAGATCGTCGAGCGCAAGGTCGAGCGGGGGCTGACCGACCATGCCGAGGCTGGTCGTGTTGACCAGCAGGGCGCCGGCGGCCAGCGCCTCGGATCGCTCCGCCCAGGGGATCGCCGCACAGGCCGAGCCGAACTCGGCAGCCAGGGCTTCGGCCCGCTCCCGGGTGCGATTGACGATGCGGATTTCGGACACCCCGGCGTCGAGCAGGGCAGCGCAGACCCCGCGCGCGGCACCGCCCGCACCGAGCAGGACGGCCGAGCCCGCCGCCGCGTCCCAGCCCGGCGCGCCGGCGCGCAGATTCTCGATAAAGCCGTAACCGTCGGTGTTCGAGCCGGCCAAGGCACCGTCCTCGGTCACCACGACCGTGTTGATCGCACCGATCCGCCGCCCCATCGCATCGACCGTATCGACATGGCGAAGCGCGGTTTCCTTATGCGGCAGGGTCAGGTTCACGCCGCGCAGACCGAGGGCCGGCAATGCGCGCAGGGCCGCGCCC
>JABIRQ010000442.1 GCA_018699755.1 Rhodospirillaceae bacterium
GCAGGATATCCCCGGCGAATACCGCAGCACCCTGCGCCGGCTCATCGTTACCCAGGGCGATACCGAGCCCGCCTCGGTCGAGCAGCAGCGCCGCCTGGGCCTGTGCTGCCCCTCGCTCTACGACCTGCGCAACCTGTTCCAGGTCAATGTCGAGGAGGGCCGCCATCTCTGGGCCATGGTCTATCTGCTGCACGGCCATTTCGGCCGCGACGGGCGCGAGGAGGCGGAGGAGTTGCTGGAACGCCATTCCGGCGATCCCGACAAGCCGCGCATCCTCGGCACGTTCAACGAGCCGATCGACGACTGGCTCAGCTTCTTCTGCTTCACCTTCTTCACCGACCGCGACGGCAAGTTCCAGTTGATGAGCCTGGCGGAAAGCGGCTTCGACCCGCTGTCCCGGACCTGTCGCTTCATGCTGACGGAAGAGGCGCACCACATGTTCGTGGGCGATACCGGGATCGGCCGGGTCATCAAGCGGACCTGCGAGGTGATCGCCGAACTGGGTACGGATGACACCACGCGCCTGCACGATCACGGGGTGATCGATCTGCCCCTGCTCCAACGCTACGTCAATTTCTGGTTCTCCTCCTCCCTCGACCTGTTCGGCAACGACGTCTCGACCAATGCCGCGAGCTATTTCGCCAGCGGCATCAAGGGTCGCCCGGACGAAGACCGCTTCGAGGACCACGATTGCTCGGGCGTGGCCTACGGGGTCGAGCGCCCGCGGGCGGATGGACAGGGACTGGAAGTCGAGGAGGTGCCCATGCGCAACGCCATGAACGCGGTCACGCGCGCGGCCTATATCAAGGATTGCGAGATCGGTGTGAAACGCTGGAACCGGTTGTTGCGGCGGGCCGGGGTCGATTTCGAGATCGCCCTGCCCAGCCCGCGCTTCCGCCGGACCATCGGCCCCTGGGCCGGTTTCCATTTCGATCCGGCGGGCAAGGCGCTGACGGCGGAGGAATGGGGCCGGCGGCGCGACGAGTTCATGCCGTCCGAGGCCGACAGGGCCCATGTCACCAGCCTGATGCGTCGGGTCGTGGAGCCGGGAAAGATCGCCGGTTGGATCGCCCCGCCGGAGCGCGGCATCAACGCCCAGCCCCTCGATTACGAATACGTGCGCCTGTAGGCCTCGAAATCCGCGCGCCGACAGGGCATATAGTCGGGTGAAAGCGGGAACCTCGAAGACGGGAAAGCCAGCCATGACCGAAGCGGGCCATGACAGCCTGAAGACGCGCCGCACCCTGACGGTGGGCGACAAGGAATACGACTATTTCAGCCTGGAAGCGGCGGCGGAGGCCGGACTCGGCGATATCTCGCGCCTGCCCTATTCGCTCAAGGTGCTGCTGGAGAACCTGCTGCGCCACGAGGACGGCAAGTCGGTCAGCGTCGAAGACGTGAAGGCCGTGGCCGCTTGGCTGACGGAGCGCCGCTCGGACCGGGAGATCGGATTTCGGCCGGCGCGCGTCCTGATGCAGGACTTCACCGGCGTGCCCGCGGTGGTCGATCTGGCGGCCATGCGCGCCGCCATGGTCGCGCTCGGCGGCGACGCCGAGAAGATCAACCCGCTCTCCCCCGTCGATCTGGTCATCGATCACTCGGTCATGGTCGATTATTTCGGCGGCCCGGATTCCTTCCGGAAGAACGTGGCGCGCGAATACGAACGCAACGCCGAGCGCTACGAGTTCCTGCGCTGGGGCCAGCAGGCCTTCGACGACTTCCGGGTCGTGCCGCCGGGAACCGGCATCTGCCATCAGGTCAATCTCGAGAATCTGGCCCAGGTCGTCTGGACCGCCGAGCGCGGCGGACGGACCGTCGCCTATCCCGACACCCTGGTCGGCACCGACAGCCACACGACGATGATCAACGGCCTTTCGGTCCTCGGCTGGGGGGTGGGAGGCATCGAGGCCGAGGCGGCCATGCTCGGCCAGCCCGTCTCCATGCTGATTCCCGAGGTGATCGGCTTCAAGATGACCGGCACCCTGCCCGAGGGCGCGACGGCGACCGATCTGGTGCTGACCGTGACCCAGATGCTGCGGGCCAAGGGCGTGGTCGGCAAGTTCGTCGAGTTCTTCGGCCCCGGCATCGAGCATTTGTCCCTTGCCGATCGGGCGACCCTCGCCAATATGGCGCCGGAATATGGGGCCACCTGCGGCTTCTTCCCGGTCGATCAAGAGACCATCCGCTACCTGGATTTCACGGGTCGGGACAAAGATCGGGTCGCACTGGTCGAGGCCTATGCCAAGGCCCAGGGCATGTGGCGCGATTCGAACAGCCC
>JABIRQ010000409.1 GCA_018699755.1 Rhodospirillaceae bacterium
CCAGGGCGCGTTGGTGTAGCGGATCAGGTAGTCGAGATCGACTTTGCCCGCGCGCAGCAGTTCGTGGATGAGGGCGAGGGCGAAGAGGCCGTCCGTGCCCGGCGTGATGCCGAGCCATTCGTCGGCGATGGCGGAATAGCCGGTGCGCACCGGATTGACCGAGACGAATTTTGCGCCACGCTCGCGCAGGGTCGCCAGGCCCATCTTGATGGGATTGGAATCGTGATCCTCGGCGACGCCGAACATCAGCAGATAGCGCGACCGTTCCCAGTCCGGTTCGCCGAATTCCCAGAAGGAGCCGCCGATTGTGTAGAGCCCGGCGGCCGCCATGTTGACCGAGCAGAAGCCGCCATGGGCGGCGTAGTTGGGCGTGCCGAACTGACTGGCCCACCAGCCGGTCAGGGCCTGGCTCTGGTCGCGCCCGGTGAAGAAGGCGAGCTTGCGCGGGTCGGTCGCGCGGATATCGCCCAGCCACTTCGCCGCGAGATCCAGGGCCTCGTCCCAGGAGATCGGCTTGAACTTGCCCTCGCCGCGTTCGCCCACCCGCAGCAACGGCTGGCTCAGGCGCGCGGGGGAGAGGTGCTGCATGATGCCGGCGGAGCCCTTGGCGCAGAGCACGCCCTTGTTCACCGGATGGTCGCGGTTGCCTTCGATATAGCGGACCTGATCGTCCTTCAGGTGCACCTTGATGCCGCAACGGCAGGCGCACATGTAGCAGGTCGTGGTACGGATCTCGTCGGAGACGGGGGGCGAGGTTTCGACGGTCGGTTCACCGCGCCTGGCCCGCGCGCCGGCTTCTATGTTCCTGGATTTGGCCGCCAAAACCACCGTCCTTCCCAAACGTCCCCGCCATCGGCGGCGCGATCATAGAGTCTCCCGCTTGTCCGGCCCAGGCCTTGTCGCCGGTTTCCCGTCGTCCCATGGTTTGCCCCATGAGCCACCGTTTCATCATGGGCTTCGCCTGCCTGCGCGCCCTCTTGCTCGCCGCCTGTTTCGGTCTTTCCGCCTGGGGCGCCTGGGCCGGCGAGGAGGCCGGACCGGGCGGAGCGACAACCCGCGCCATGACCAACGAGAATGCCTTTTCCCTGCCTGCCGCCAACTTGAGCGGCGCGGAGGTGCGGGTTTTCGCCGTGGGAAACCGGTTGTTCAATGCCGAATGGCGTCCGACTGGCCAGGGCGACGCGGATCTGGACGGGCTGGGCCCGACCTTCAACGCGAAGTCCTGTGCGGCGTGTCATCCACGCGACGGGCGGGGTAGGCCGGCCGATGGCCCGAATGAGGCCCTCGCTTCCATGCTCGTCCGCTTGTCCCTGCCGGGTCTGGGGCCCGCTGGCGGACCGCTGCCTCATCCGGCTTACGGCCTGCAGTTGAACGATTCCGCGCTGCCCGGCGTGCCGGCGGAGGGGCACGCCCGAGTCCGTTACGAAGCGGTCGAGGGGCGCTACGGCGATGGCGGCGCCTATGTCCTGCGTCGCCCGGTCTATGCCCTGGAGGCGCCGGCCTTCGGCGCGCCGGGCCGGGATCTCCTGCTCTCGCCGCGTGTCGGCCAGCAGCTTGTCGGCCTGGGTCTGCTGGAAGCGGTGCCCGAGGCGGCGATCCTGGCGCGGGCCGATCCCGAGGATGCGGACGGCGACGGCATCTCGGGCCGCGCCAATCGCGTCCGGGCGGTTGCTGGCGAAGATGCTCGGTTGGGCCGTTTCGGCTGGAAGGCGAATGAGGCCAGCCTGCGCGACCAGGTCGCGGAGGCGTTCCTCGGCGATCTGGGGATCACCAGCCCGGACCGGCCCGAAGAGAATTGCCCGCCCGTTCAAGCGGAGTGTCGCGCGACGCCGAACGGAGGAGAGCCGGAACTGGACGAGCTGCGGCTGCGCTTGATGACGTTCTATGTGCGCACCCTGGCCGTGCCCGACCGGCGCGGCGCGGCGTACCCGGTCGTGACCCGGGGGGCGACCCTGTTTGCCGAGGCCGGCTGCCCGGCCTGTCATGTGTCGACCTTCGAGACGGGCGAGCATCCCGTCGCCGCCCTGTCCGACCAGACCATCCATCCCTATACGGATCTGTTGCTGCACGACATGGGCGAAGGGCTGGCGGACGGGCGGCCTGATTTCCTGGCCGACGGGCGGGAATGGCGGACGCCGCCACTTTGGGGCCTGGGTCTGATCGAAACCGTCAACGGCCATGACCGGCTGCTGCATGACGGCCGCGCGCGCGGCGTGGCCGAGGCGGTCCTGTGGCATGGCGGCGAAGGGGCGGCCGCGCGCGAAGCCTTCCGCACGATGTCCCGACGAGACCGGGCGGCCCTGATCGCCTTCGTCCGCTCGCTCTAGGCCTTCGACGGAATCGCAGCCCCGGTTATTCCCGAACGGTCAGGTAGAGTCGCAAGTCGCCGCGCTGCACGTCGAGCCGGTCGCCGCCGCGCACCGCGCGCGCTGCGGCCTCCAGTTGGTCGGTGCTGGCCGTTGGTTTGCCGGCGACCGCCAAGACCACGTCGCCGGCGCGCAGCCCCAATTTGTCGGCGCGGCTGTTCCGGTTCACGGCCATGACGGCCACGCCTTCGACCCGGCCGTGGTTCGGCCAGGTCTCCGGAATAGCCGCGAACAAGGCGCCGCCGATTCCTTCGATTTCCGCGCCCGGCGCGACGCGTTCGGAGGCGGAGGGGTGAGCGACCAGGATCTCGATCTCGGTTGTCTCCCCATCGCGGATCACCGACAGGACGGCGCTTTGGCCGATGCGGAGGAGGCCGACCTGGTTGCGCAGATCGGCCCCGCTGCGCAGGGCGCGACCGTCCACCGCCAGGATGACATCCTCCGGCAGGAGGCCCGC
>JABIRQ010000444.1 GCA_018699755.1 Rhodospirillaceae bacterium
GAGGATCGCGGTCCGGCGCCGGTCGATGTCGTGTCCGTGCCGCGCGACTGGCCCGATTCGGCCAGCCATCCGCGGCGCGCCGCCGTGCACAATTTCGGCTATGGCGGCGCGAATGTGCATTTCGTGGTCGAGGCGGCGCCCGCGCGCGCGCCGATGAACGACGTCCAGGACCCGGTACTGGTGCCGCTTTCGGCACCGAGCGAGGCGCGGCTTCGGCGGGCCGCCGCCGCGCTGGCGCGCCATATCGAAGATCAAGCTTGGCGAGAGACCGGCGCGCCGGAACCGCGCCTCGCGGATATCGCCTTTACCTTGCAGACCGGCCGCCGCGAATTCGATCATCGTGCCGCATTCGCGGTCTCGACCAAGGCGGAACTCGTCGGGGCGCTGCGGTGCTTCGCCGATAGCACGGATTCCGCCGCCGCCCTGCCGGCGGATCACGATGCGCGGACCTGGCTGGCGGGCGAGGCGATCAACTGGTCCCGCCACCGGGCGCCTGGACCGCACCGGCGCCTGTCCCTACCGGGCACGAGCTTCGAGCATTCGCGATTCTGGGCGGAGGATGGCGTCGGCATGGCGGAACCGAAGTCCCGGCCTGTCGCGGACTACTACGATTCCCTGGCCGATTCCGTGGCCGGACTCGCGGAACCGGACGATCCGCGCGCCGGGTTGAACCTGCTCTTCGCCCCGCTGCCCCGGCGCCTGCCCGGATTCTCCTGGATCAAGGCGTTCTTCGGCGCGGAGGAGAACCCGGATCACCTCGCGATGTTGCGCGATGGTCAGACGGCGATGAAGGCTCGCTTGTTCGACCGGGTCGATCTGTCGCGGGTGTCGCGCGCGATGGATTTCGGCTGCGGTTTCGCCACCGATCTGATCGATCTGGCCCAACGGAACCCGGGCCTGGTCGGGCGCGGCTTCACGATCGCGCCGGCCCAGGCGGCGGTGGCGGCCGAGCGCGTGGCGGCGGCCGGCCTGGACGGACGGGTCGAGATCCTGCCGCGCGATTCGGCCCGCGACGATATGGGCGGCCCCTACGACCTCATGCTGGGATTCGAGGTCTCGTTCCATGTCGCGGACAAGCAGGGCCTGTTCGCCAATATCGCGCGCAATCTGGCACCGAACGGCGATCTGTTGCTGATCGACTGCATCGCCGAGACCGCCGCCGAAATCGCGGTGCCGGAGATCGGACAATACACGCCCACCGCCACGCAATTTGCGGAGATCCTTGCCACCCATGGTCTCGCCGTGGTGGCGGCCGAGGATGCCAGCGGCGGCATCGCCAATTTCCTCTACGATCCGGATTTCGAACGCCATCTGGACGAACTGCATGAGCGCATCCCGGCCCTGGCCGCGCGGGCGGCGGAGCATCGCGGCTGGGAGCGCTTCGGCGAGGCCCTGTCGCTCGGCCTGATCCGCTATCTCCTGCTGCATCTGCGCAAGGATGATCGTCAGGCGGCGGACCTTGCCGCGCATAACCGGGCCTTGTTCGCCGATGCGCCCGCTTATGGTGCGCCGCGCCCGACCATTCGCACCGCTCAGGCACCGCGGGTTCCGGCCGGAGGCTCGGTTGAGGATCGCATCGCCGCGTCGATTGCCGCGCTGCAGGACCTGCCGCTCGACCGGGTCCGGCGGCAGGCGCGCTTCGCCGATCTCGGCATCGATTCCCTCAAGGGCCTGCAACTGGTCGATATGTTGAGCGAGCAGCTCGGCATGCCCGTGCGCATGACCGATCTGTTCGACCATCCCAGCGTCGGTGCGTTGGCCGCCCATCTCGCGCCGGGTCTCTCCAAGGCTCGACCGCCGGTTCAGACGCCTATCACCACAAGTCCGATGGAACTTCCGCCCGTCGCCGTTCCCGCGTCGCAGCCGTCCGTCGAAGGGCGGGGCCGCGAGGAGGATGGCATCGCCGTGATCGGGCTGGCGGCGCGTTTTCCCGGAGCCGAAGATGCCGCGGCTTTCTGGCGCAATTTGCGCGAGGGGCGGGATTCGGTCGGCCCGTTGCCGGATTCGCGCAAGGGCCTGGTGCCGCAGCCGCCGCGCTGCGAGGCGGGTTTCCTCGACGGCATTGAGCGGTTCGATCCGGCGTTTTTCGCCATGACGCCGCGCGAGGCGGCGGCGATGGATCCGCAACAACGGATCTTCCTGGAACAATGCTGGCACGCCATCGAGGACGCCGGCATCGCGCCGTCCCGCCTGCGCGGCGTGGCTTGCGGCGTGGTCGCGGGCGTCCAGCCCAGCGAGTATGGCGACCTGGCCGGGGAGCGCGATTTCGAACAGCTCGCGGCCCAGCTCATGACCGGCAACGCGACCTCCGCCATGGCGGCGCGCATCGCCTATCTGCTCGATCTGCGCGGCCCCGCCCTCAGCGTCGACACGGCCTGTTCCTCCTCCCTGGTCGCGGTTCATCAGGCGGCGCGGATGCTGCGCCATGGCGAGGCCGATTTGATGCTGGCCGGCGGCGTGTCGCTGTTCCTCTCGGACAAGCCGTTCCGGATGATGACGCGGGCCGGGATGCTGGCCGATGGCGGGCGCTGCCGTGCGTTTTCGGACAAGGCCGACGGCATTGCGGTCGCGGAAGGCGCCGGTGTGGTCGTGCTCAAGCGTCTTGCGGATGCGCGGCGCGACGGCGACCGGATCTGGGGGGTGATTCGCGGCTCGGCGGTGAATCAGGACGGCGCGACCAACGGTCTGACCGCGCCAAGCCGCGAATCCCAGCGCCGCCTCGCTCTCGCCGCCCTGGCCGATGCGAAACTCCGCTCGGACGAGATCGATGTCATCGAGGCGCATGGTACGGGCACCCCCTTGGGCGATCCGATCGAGGCGGGCGC
>JABIRQ010000462.1 GCA_018699755.1 Rhodospirillaceae bacterium
GGGCGATCAGGGCCGCGCGCCGGTCGAGCGTGGTGATGTATTCGCGTGCCGTGGTCGCGGCCTTGTCGCGCACCCGGCCGGCAATGATCTCGTCCAGCGAATCGAGCCATTCCGGCAGCTCGCGTTCGAGGAAGGCACCCAATTCGATTTGCAGGATCCCGGCCTCGAGATAGAACCGGTGGGCCTCGTCGAATTCGGAGAAATCCAGATCGACCAGCTTGGCCCCGGCCTTCTCCAACTCTCCCAGCGCGGCGCGCACGCTCTCGGCGATATCGGGCTGGGCCTCGTCCCAGGCGCCGGTCTTGGGGATGCCGATGCGGAGCCCTTCGATGCCGCGCGCCTCGATGCCGGCGAGGAACCTTTCCGAATCGCCGTGCGCCGGATCGATGGCGGCGAAGAACCAGGCCGAATCCTCGACCGAGCGGGTCAGCGCCCCGACGCTGTCGAGGGTCTGGCTCAGCGGCACAACCCCGTCCAAAGGCCAGCGGCCATAGGTCGTCTTGTGGCCGACCGTGCCGGTGAAGGCGGCGGGAATGCGGATCGAGCCCGCCGTATCGCTGCCCAGGGCGATCACGGCCGAACCCTCCCACAGGCTGACTCCGGCGCCGCAGGACGAGCCGCCGGGCGCGCGCCGCGTCTTGGCGTCCCAGGGATTGACCGGGGTGCCCCAATGAGGGTTCAGGCCCAGCCCGCCAAAGGCGAACTCGACCGTATGCGCCTTGCCCATGACCGTGGTGAGTTGGTGGCGCAGGCCGCGCACCAGGAACCCTTCGCGCGACCAGTCCGGCGACAGCACCATGGGCGAGCCGGCATAGGTCGGATAGCCCTCGACCCCGTAGAGGTCCTTGGCCGAGACCAGCATGCCGAAAAGCGGTCCGCCGGGATGACCGCTCTTGCGCGCCGCGTCGGCCGCCCGCGCCTGGAGTCGGGCGTAATCCGCGTCGAAATCCTTGTAGGCGTGGAGGTCCTCGCCGTACCGTTCGTGGCGGGCGATCGCCTCGTCGGCCAGCGCTTCGACGCTCGTCTCCCCGGCGCTCAGGGCCCGCGCCAATTCGCGCATCGGTCGGTTCAGCATCTCGGCTATTGCCCCCTCCGGTTCGTTGCAGGCTCCATCATCGCGCCTGGCGAACGCCGTTCCAAGAGCGTCGACAATCCTCTCCCTAGGGCAGAGAGCTGCGCCTCACAAATACTCCAAGAGAATATCGGCCGCTTCTTCCGCGCCGGTCGGCGCAGCGGGCACGGGGCGCGGCATGGACCAGAGGGTGTCGAGCCGTTCGGCGAAGGAGCGAGTTGCCAGATCGTCGGGCGCGATGGCCTGGACCGGAGCATGACGCCGCAGCCAGTCGATCAGCGGCCGTTCCTCCGGCCAGTCGCCGCGCGACAGGTAGAGCAGGGGCAGGCCCAGGCAGCCGGCCTCCGCCACGGTCGAATAGCCGGGCTTGGTCAGCACCGCGTCGACGCTCGCAAGGATATCGACGAAGGGCATGGCGAGCGCCTGGGGCGCATGCATGTCGGTTCGGTCGAAATCGTCCGCGCGGTGGTAAAGCCAGACCACGCCGTCGATGCGCGGCAGCCGCACGATCCTCTCCGGGAATTCAATCCCACCGGGCGAGACCAGCACGACGCGGGCGCCGTCGGGTCGGTCCAGCCGCGCCAGCAATTCCGGTCGCCGCGTGCGCCCCGTCCGCGCGATCGGCCCGACCGTTTCGGTGCGGTTGCCGAAAGCGGCGGCCAGGCCCGGCGTGACCTGGATGAATGCGCGGGCCGAGGCATAGGCCCGCTCGATCTGTTTCTGGGTCTTTGCGCCGCCGGGGCTGTCCGGAAGGTAGTGTCCGTGGATCGCCGCCCAATGGAGGGAGGAGAGGGCGACGGCGGGCAACCCGGCACGCTCCGCCGCCGCCAAGGGCAGATAGGCAACGTTCGAAAGCAGGAGGTCCGGGCCGATCGAGGCGAGCCATTCGGCCTCGGCCTCGACCGCCGCGGGCCAGGCCAGGTGAATGGCTTCGTAGCGCCGGGCGCTGGCCTCCAGATCGACCTCGATGGCCGAGGCCATGGCCATGCCGAAATCGCTCCGCCGTTCGATCAGGTCGAACGGCCCCTCGATCCGCTCTTCCAGCAAAGCGCGCGGCACGCCGGTCGCGACCGTCAGGCGCAGGCCCGGCAGCCGGGCCCGCAGGGCGTTCAGAACCGGCGCGGTCTGGGTTGCATGGCCATAGCCGTGGCTGGAAATCGCGACCAAGAGATGAAGCGCCGGCATGGCTGGTTCCTGGGCACAGGCGTTGTGAGCGAACTGGGCGGTGGTTTATGGTCCGACCCTGACCGGGGATCAACAGCGGGCGGAAAGGGCGAAATCATGGGCGGCGGCGAGAAACCGACCCTGATGTTGGAGGCGGAGGGCGAAAAGGTCGCCATCGCCTTGGATACGGAGTCCTCCCCGCGCATTCTTCTCGCCGTGCTTGAGCGCTTGCCGCTGGCCGTCGACCTTCATTGCGCCAAGCTCGCCGGCGACCAGATTCTCTGGCCGACAACCGTGGTCATGCCGCTGGAAGGCGCGCGCTCGATCAACGACCTGCCCGATGCGCCCTTCATCTACTACCCGGACCGCCAGTTCCTGGAGATCATCTACGCCCCGATCCAGGACGAGGAGGCGGATGTGGTCTATCTGGGCGAGGCGAGCGGCCATGTCGACGCCCTGCAGCGGTTGGGCGAGAAGGTCCAGGCCGGGCAGGGCAATCGCGTTATCCGGGGTCGTCTTTCGGTCGGCGGCGACGGCGCCTGGGTCGAGGATTTCCGCAGGCGCGTCCACGCCATGGCGCCGGATCCGCGCTATGTGGACCGGCCCGGGGTCGATGCTCTCGGACATTTTGGGCGCTCGGTGCGCGAGGCTGCCGAGGCGATGGCCGATGCGCCGCCGGCGGAAATCATGACCATGATGCGGCGGCGGGGGATCATGCTGCCGGCCGGGCCGTTGCTGAACGCCCAGGGCGAGACGCGCAAGCTGCATGAGGCGCTCTGGGCGCTTCGCGAGCGCGCGAGTGCGGCGGGCGACAAGCCGCTCCACAGCGCCATCGCGGTGGACGATTTCGTGGCCGATGCGGCGGCAGTCCTGCTGCGCACCGCCGAGGACAAGCTGGCGAATTTTTACGGATTGCACGATGCGGGCGGCTTCGCGGGCCGGATCGCGGACCATTTCGAGGAGACATCCGAGGATGCCCGGACCATGTTGGACGAGGTCATCGTCTGGGTCGGGCGCCTCGACGGCTGGCTCGACGCCTGCATCCCATGGCAGGCGGTCAATGCGGCGGTCGAGCGGGCGAGCGATGCGCTCGTCGGCGACGGCGGCTGAGGGAGGAACGAGGCATGGCGAAAGCGGCGAAAACGAACCGGCCGACCCTGGACGAACTCAAGGAGATGTACGTCAAGATGGTCGTCACCCGACGCATGGAGGAGGGGCTTTTCCCCGAGCATCGCGCGGGCAATATCCGGGGACCGATCCACACCTGCAACGGTCAGGAGGCCTCGGCCATCGGCGCGACGGCCGTCCTGCGCAAGGACGATCTGGTCTCCACCACCCATCGCGGCCACGGTCATATGATCGGCAAGGGCGTTCCGGCCAGGGGCATCCTGGCCGAGATCTACGGCCGCGAGACCGGGCTCTGCCGCGGCCGCGCCGGGCATATGCTGATGGCCGATCTCGAGAACGGCCTGCTGGGCACCAGCGCGATCGTCGGCGGCGGCCCACCCTATGCCGTGGGTCAGGCATTGGCTTTCCAGTGCCAGGGCTCCGACCGGGTGGCGATGAGCTGCTTCGGCGACGGCGCGGCCCAGAACGGCATGGTGCACGAGGCGATGAACGTGGCCGGCTTGTGGAAGCTGCCCGTCGTTTTCCTGTGCGAGCACAACATGTACGGCCTGACCGTTCCGTCCTCGAGCCAGTCGCCGATCGCGGATATTTCCGATCGCGCGGCGGGCTACGACATGCCGGGGGTGAAGGTGGACGGCAACGACGTGGTCGCGGTCTATCAGGCCGCGGCCGAGGCGGTCGCGCGGGCGCGTCGCGGCGACGGGCCGACCTTGTTGGAGACCAAGACCTACCGGATGGTCGGGTTCTCGACGACCGATATCGGCGGCTACCAGCCGGAAGAGGAAATAGCGGCGTGGGCCAAGCGCGATCCAATCAAACGGTTGCGCGAAATCCTGGGCAAGGATCTGAAGCCGAAGGAACTGGACGCGATGGACGCGGAAGCCCAGGGCATCGTCGACGATGCCTACGAGTTCGCGAAGACCAGTCCGGAAACGCCGCTCGACGATCTTTACGTTCCGGAATACGCGGAAGTGGAGGCGGCCCATGGCTGAGCTGCGCTACGCCGAGGCCTTGAATCAGGCCCTGGACGAGGAGATGGCCCGCGACGAAGGCGTCATCCTCCTCGGCGAGGATATCGGCAATTACGGCGGCGTTTTCCGGGTCACCAAGGACCTGCAGGAGAAATACGGCAAGAGCCGCGTGCGCGACACGCCGATCTCGGAGCAGGTCATCGCGGGCATGGCCATCGGCGCTTCGATGATGGGCATGAAGCCCGTCGCCGAGATCATGTTCGCCGACTTTCTGCCTTTGGTGATCGACGCCCTGGTCAACCAAGCCTCGATGATGAACTACTCCTGGGCCGGGCAGGTCACGATACCCTTCGTGCTGCGCACCCAGGGCGGCGCGGGCGCCGGCGCGGCGGCCCAGCATTCCAAGAGCCTGGAGGCGATGGTCACCCATATTCCGGGCATCAAGGTGGTCATGCCGACCACTCCGGCCGATGCCAAGGGCTTGCTCAAGTCCGCGATCCGCGACCCGAACCCCGTGGTCTTCCTTGAGCACAAGATGCTCTACAACACCAAGGGAGAAGTGCCCGACGGCGAGCATTTGGTGCCGATCGGCAAGGCCAAGGTGGTGAGGGAGGGCGATGACGTCACCATCGTCGCGACCTCGCGCATGGCGATCCTGGCCGAAGAGGCGGCTGAGCTTCTCGCCAAGGACGGCATTTCCTGCGAAGTGATCGACCCGCGCACCCTGCGCCCGCTCGATGTCGAGACCATCGTCGCCTCGGTCGAGAAGACCCACCGGGCCATCGTCGTGAACGAGGCCTGGCGCTTCGGCGGCTACGGCGCCGAGGTCGCGGCGACGATCGCCGAGATGGCCTTCGACTGGCTCGACGCGCCGGTCGGCCGGATCGGCATTCACGACCTGGCGATTCCCTTCGCGAAACCGTTGGAGGCGGCGGCCATTCCCGATGCCGGCCGCATCGCCGAAGCGGTCCGCGAGACCCTGGCCTGAGGAGCGCGCGATGGCCAAGGAGATCCTGATCCGCCTCATTGGCGCGGCCGGCGAATACATGGAAACGGCCGTCGTCGTCGAATGGCATGCGGGGGTGGGCGATACGGTCGAGGCCGGCAAGCCGTTGGTGACGATCGAGAACGCCAAGGCGGCGACTGAGATCGAGGCGCCCGGTACCGGCACTCTCAAGGAAATTCGGGTCGAGGCGGGCAGCGAGGTGCCGCTGGAAACCGTCCTGGGCGTGATCGCGGGCGAGGGGGCCGGCGGCGAACCGGCCGCGGCCGCGGCGCCGAAGGAGAAGACTCCGGCCGCGCCCGAGGCCAAGCCCGCCGATACACCGAGTCGTGCGACCGGCAAGACCCCGGTGCGGGCCACCCCGCTGGCCAAACGCATCGCGCGCGAGCTGGGTGTCGAGCTCTCGGCGGTGACAGGCAGCGGCCCGCGCGGCCGCATCAAGGAGGCCGATGTCCGCAAAGCGGCCGGCGGAGGGCCGAAATCCCCGGCAGCTCCTGCGGGACTCAAGGCCCCACCGGTACCGGGCTCCGTGCCCCATCGGATCGAACAGCCGACCGGCTATCGCCGCGCCATGGCGCCTCATATGACTGCCAGCGCGGCGATCCCGCAATTCACCGTGACCCGCGCCATCCGGATGGACGGCCTGGCGGGCCTGCGCCGCCGCCTGAAAGCCGCCCAACGCACGGGCGGATCCGTGCCTTCTGTGACGGATTTCGTGCTCCGCGCCGTGGCTCTGGCCCTGTTCGATCATCCGCGCCTCAACGCGCGCTGGGACGACGGCCGGATTGTCCTGTTCCAGACGGTTAATCTCGGTGTCGCCGTGGCGACCGATCACGGCCTGGTGGTTCCCGTCATTCCGGGCGCCGAAGGGCTGACCGTGGGCGAACTGTCCGACTCTCTTGCCGGTCTCGCCGGAAAGGCCCGCGAGGCCAAGTTGAACGCCGCCGAACTGGCGGACGGCACCTTCACCGTGTCCAACCTCGGGCCTTTCGGGGTCGATCGTTTCACCGCCCTGGTCAATCCGCCCCAGGCTGCCATCCTGGCCGTCGGCGCGATGAGGACGGTGCCGGTCTGGGAGAACGACTCGGTCGCAGGCCGTCCGGTGATCGAGTTCACCCTTTCGGGCGATCACCGGGTCGCCGACGGGGCGGACGGCGCGGGTTTCCTGGACAGCCTGGCCCGGCGTCTGGGCGATGCGGACGCGCTGCTGGACTAATCCGCCGGGCGATGGTCTAGGATCGCGCCTTCGAACGGATCGAATGGGGCGATCCCGGATTTGACCGATTCCAATGGCACGAGGGCAGCTTCCCGAGCGCCCGGCGAGGGGCGGGTGCCGGTCGGATTGCGCCGATGGCTGATCGCGATTTCCGCTGTCGCGGGAACGGACCTCTACGCTATCACCCAGACGAATGTCGGCATCGCCCTGCCGCATATGCAGGGCGCGTTTTCGGCCGCGCCCGATCAGGTCGCCTGGCTGGTCACCTCCTTCGTCGTCGGCACGACGATCATGACCGTCCTCTCGGGCTGGCTCGCCGCCCGTTTCGGCCGGCGCGAGCTGTTCCTCTGCGCCATCCTTGGCTTTACCATTGCGACCGTCGCCTGCGGCGCTTCGACTAGCTTGGAAGAGGCGGTCTTCTGGCGGACCATGCAGGGCGTTTTGGGCGCGCCGCTGCTGCCCTTGGGCCAGGCCATCACCATCGACGCCTTCCCGCAGGAGCAGCAGGGCCTCGCCACCTCGTTCTGGGCGATCGGCGCGATGGTCGGCACGATCTTCGGCGTGCTGGTGGGCGGGCTCCTGGTCGAGCATGCGAGCTGGCCGTGGATCTTCTGGGTCAACGTGCCCATCGGCATTCTCGTCCTGCTCGGCGCCTGGCTTTTCGTGCCCCGTGTCCCGCGCGATCCGGGCCGCCATCTCGACGTTCTCGGCGTCCTCGCCCTGGTGGTGGGGATTGGTGCCGTGCAGCTCGTTTTCAACCGAGGGGAGCGGCTGGACTGGTTCGATTCGGGCGAGATCGCGGTCGAGGCGGCGGTCGCGGGCCTCGCCCTTTTCGTCTTCGTCGTGCACAGCGCGACGACCCGCAGGCCCTTCTTGCCGCCCGCCCTGTTCGCCAACCGCAACTTCCTGGTCGGCCAGGCGATGATTTTCATCTACGGCGCGCTCGTTTTCCTCCCGCTCTTCATCCTGCCTCTCCTGCTCCAGCAGATCGGGGGCTATGCCGAGACCGATATCGGCCGCTTCCTGGCGCCCCGCGGGGTCGGTTTCGTCGCCAGCCTGATGATCGTCGGCCCGTTGATGAGCCGGCTCGATCCGCGCCTCGTCTACGTCGCGGGGCTGCTTGCCCTGGTCGCCTCCAGTTGGGGCCTCGCCTTCGGCACCCAGGCCATCGATCCCTGGACGGTGACGTGGACCAGCTTCGTGCAGGGGATCGGGGCGGGTGTTTCCTTCGTGCCGGTCAGCGTCATGGCCTTCGCGACCATCGAGCAGCGCCTGCGCACCGAGGGCCTGGCGGTCTTTCACCTGATCCTGAACCTCGGCACCACCGTCGGCGTGGCGGCCATCTTCAATGTGCTGGCCCGCGACATGCAGGCAAACCGCGCCGTGCTCAGCCACTTCATCAATCCCTACAACAAGGCCCTCGGCTTCGGCGGTGCGTCCGGTCTCTGGGATACCGGCGACCGGGGCGGCCTCGCCGCCCTCAACGCCGAAGTCGGGCGCCAGGCCGCCGTGATCGCCTATAACGATACGTTCTTCCTGATCGGCCTCGTCGCCCTCGCCGCCATGCCCCTCTGCCTGCTGCTCAAGCCGGTGCGGGGCGGGAGGTGAGGGAGGCCGAAAGCCCACCCATTTCGTTTCACCGCCTTCCGGAGCGTGAAGGACGGTGTGCGAGACCCCAGTTTCGTGGCACGATGGGCATGATCGAGAATGTTCGACGCCAAGGAACAGGAGATTTAAATGTCCGAAAATGCGATTGCCGACACGATTCGTGGCGACGACTTGGCCGACGAAGCGTTGGACCGCGCGGATGGTGGCAAGGCTTGCGGGAACTACAGCGGGATGTCGACGCCGACGAACAATAGTAAAGCCGAACGCCCCTAGCGCCCGAGTGCGGCGGGGCGGCGGGGGCCGTTCCGGTTCCGGCAACGCCGGCGGTTCGGTTGCGCGGATACGCGGAAATTGGAGGCCGGGGCCGGAATCGAACCGACGTACAAGGATTTGCAGTCCTCTGCATAGCCACTCTGCCACCCGGCCTCGGGTGCGGACGGGGCTGCGCCGTCCGGGCGGCGAGATATAGGGCGCGCGCCCGCCGCCGGTCAAGGCGGCGCGGCGTTCCGGTGAAAACGGCACGCGAGGACTTGCTTAGACCTTGTGCAGGCCGGTCGAGTTATTTTGCCGGGCGGGCTAAGGATTTGTTTTGTTGTGGCGGGAACGGTCTTCCGCTAAGACAGACACGATATGGTGGGTTTTGCTTGACCTGTCTACCACTAGATGATGTAGTAGGATGACCGACTTTTCGGCGGCCAGACACAATATGGTGGAAAACCAGATTCGGACGAACAAGGTCACGGATGCGTCTCTGATCGGCGCTCTATCCGAGTTGCCGCGCGAGGCCTTTGTGCCCGAGCGCGCGCGCAGCCTCGCCTATGTCGACGAGGATCTGGCGATCGGTGCGGGTCGCTACCTGATGGAGCCGATGGTTTTGGCGCGCTTGCTCCAGGAGTTGGCACCCCGACCGGACGATGTCGCGTTGGTCGTCGGCTCGGGGTCCGGCTATTCGGCCGCCGTGCTCGCGCGCCTTTGCACCACCGTGGTCGCGGTCGAGGAAAACGCGGACCTGGCAGCCCGTTCGGCCGAGACCTTGACCCGGCTGGAAATCGACAACGCCGTCGTGATCGAAGGATCGCTGACCGAGGGCTATGCCAAGCATTCGCCGTACGATGTCATTTTGGTCGACGGCGCGGTCGAGGCGGTGCCCGACGCGCTTCTGGATCAGCTCGCCGAGGGCGGGCGCTTGGCCACGGTCCTGCACGAGCGCGGTATCGGGCGGGGCGCCATGTTCTCGCGCGTTGGCGGAATTATTTCGCGGCGGGTCGTCTTTGACGCCGCGACGCCGGTGTTGCCGGGCTTCGAACGTCCGATTGCATTCGAGTTCTGAAGACGAATGGGTGGAGAACGCAAAGTGGTTTGGGGATTGAGCGAAACGGGCATGCGCAAGGCGCTGATCGTCGCGGGGTGCGGCGTCGCGATGGCGCTGCCGCAGGTGGCCTGGGGGCAGAGCATCGAGGACGCCCTGATCATGGCCTACCATTCGAACCCGACCCTGCTGGCCCAACGCGCCCAGGTGCGTGCGGTCGACGAGCAGGTGCCACAGGCCCTGTCCAACTGGCGCCCGACAGTGTCCTTCTCGGGCGAGTTCAAGAAGGCGATTCAGACGACCGACGCCAAACTCTCGACCACGGCGATGATCGTCGAGAACACCGATAACCTGACCCCCCAGACTTATACTTTGACGGTGACCCAGCCCTTGTTCCGCGGCTTCCGCACGATCGCCGAAACCGACCGGGCCGAGGCCCGCGTGCTGGCCGAGCGCGCACGCCTCGCGGATACCGAGCAGACGACCTTCAACAACGTCATTTCGTCTTATATGG
The DNA here is from genome assembly GCA_018699755.1 of Rhodospirillaceae bacterium. Lineage (GTDB taxonomy): Bacteria > Pseudomonadota > Alphaproteobacteria > CADEGL01 > CADEGL01 > JABIRQ01. The sequence continues at coordinate 9,986 of JABIRQ010000462.1, forward strand.
ACGTGGTTCAGAACCAGGCGGTGCTGGAGCTCAACATGAACAACGAGCAGGTTCTGACCCGACAGTTGGAGGCGACCCGAGACCGCTTCGAAGTCGGCGAGGTGACGCGGACGGATGTCAGCCAAGCCGAGGCGCGGCTTGCCCGCGCCGTCGCGGACAGGGAGAAGGCCGAGGGCGACCTTGCGACGGCGCGCGCGACCTATCAGCGCGTCGTGGGCGAGATCCCGGGCAACCTGCTCGCACCTGCCTCGCCCACGAACCTGCCCGAGAATCTGGAACAGGCCGTTTTGCTTGCGCGCGATCACAATCCTTCGGTCGTTGCGGCCCTCTACGACGAACGGGCGGCGAAGGAGGATATCGGGCTGATCGAGGGCGAATTGCTGCCCAGCCTGGATATCGAGGGTCAGTATAGCCGTGCGACCGATGTCAGCAGCCGTGCCACGGATATCGACACCAAGTCGGTGGCGTTGCAACTCACCGTGCCGCTCTATCAGTCGGGCAGCGTCTATTCGCGTGTGCGCGAGGCGAAGCAGACGGCCAGTCGCAGCATGATTCAGATCGAAGAGGCCCGGCGGTCGGCGATCGAAACCGCGACTCGCGCTTGGGAAGACCTGCAGACCGCACGCTCCCAGGTCGGCGCCTTTCAAAAGGAGTCGGATTCGAACCAGATCGCCTTGGAAGGCACGGAACAGGAGGCGACGGCCGGTTTGCGCACGGTGCTCGATATCCTCGATGCCGAGCAGGAACTCCTCAATTCCCGCGTCGATCTGGTCAAATCCCAGCGGAACGAGGTTGTGGCCGCCTATCAGGTCGTCGCGGCAACCGGTCGGTTGACGGCGCGCGAGCTTGCGCTTCCCGTCCCGTACTACGACCCGGCGGCCCATTACGAGGATGTGCGCGACAAGTTCATCGGCCTCGGCGGCGACGTCGAGTGACGCTTCAACTATCCGGCCGAATTCGTTAACCTAGTTGGGTTATTGATCCTCGATGCCATGCCGTCGAGGCGGCATGGCCAGGGTTCGTACGGATATTCGCACGGTTGAAGGAGCTGGTCGTGGCCGATCAGAACGCGCAGCAGGAACCCTCGATGGAGGAAATCCTGGCGTCCATTCGCAAGATCATCTCGGAAGACGACGAGGCTGAGAAGGCCAATCCTTCGGGAGAATCGGCCGAATCCGGCGAGAAGGCCGCTTCGGCGCCGCCCGTCGATGACGATGTGCTCGAACTGACCGAGATGGTTCAACCGGCGGCCGCGCCTGTCGAGGAACCGGAGCCGCCTTCGAATCCCTCGGAGACGGATGCGGGGAGGTCGAAGGATATGGCGAAGACCGGAGAAGGGCCGCAGAAAGCCGAGGCGCCGGAGGAAGAGGAGCGGGACGCCTCCATCGAGTCGGTCATGGCTGCCGTGCGTCGCATGGAAAGCGGTGAGGATTCGGTCGGGGAAAGCGAGGAGCCCGAGAAAGACGGGTCAGAAACGGGCGTCGATATCGTTGACCGGGACGACGCCGAAGCGGAGGAGAACCCGCCGCCATTTTCTATCGAACCCGACCCGCTCCCCGCTGGCGCCGACGATGACGACAGCGAGATCATCACCGACCGTGCGGCTTCGGGGGCCTCCCAGGCTTTGTCGGAGCTGGCCGGGGCTCTGGGCGACAGCCGGCCGGGACCCGATTCAGGCGCCGCCCTGCCTCTCGGCGGGTCGAACCGGACGGTCGAGGATTTGGTTCGTGAGATGCTCCGCCCCATGCTGCGCGAGTGGCTCGATGCCAACCTGCCCGATCTGGTGCAGCGTCTCGTCCGCAAGGAGATCAAGGAGATGGTGCGCCGGGCGGAAGACCGCTAGATTGCGCCTGCCCGCGCTCGGCGTCGGGCAACTCGGACATACTGGATAGTCACGGACGGGGGAAGCGTTCAGCGATGCTGGACAAGACCTATCGGCCCGAAGAGGTCGAATCGCGAATCTACGAAGCGTGGGATGGGAGCGGGGCTTTCGGCAGCGATCCCGAAGCCGCCGGCGAGGCGTATTGCATCGTCATTCCGCCGCCCAACGTGACCGGCAGCCTGCATATGGGCCACGCCTTCAACAACACGATTCAGGACATCCTGATCCGCTTCGAGCGCAAGCGCGGCAAAAACGTGTTGTGGCAGCCGGGCACCGACCATGCTGGCATTGCGACCCAGAGCGTCGTCGAACGCCAATTGGCCGAGGAAGGCGTTCGCCTGGCGCGCGGCGACCTGGATGCCTCCTCGGACGAGGGGTTGATCGGGCGCGAGGATTTCATCGAGCGTGTCTGGACCTGGCGCGAGCATTCGGGCGGCACGATCCTGCGCCAGCTTCGCCGCCTTGGCGCTTCCTGCGATTGGAGCCGCGAGCGCTTCACCATGGACGAGGGCCTGTCGCGGGCTGTCGTGAAGGTTTTCGTTGATCTCTACAAGCAAGGCCTGATCTACCGCGACAAGCGGTTGGTGAACTGGGACCCGAAGCTGCACACGGCGATCTCGGATCTGGAGGTCGAAGCGCGCGAGGTCGACGGCCATCTCTGGCATATCCGCTATCCGATCCTGGGCGAGGAAGGGCGTTTCATCACGGTTGCCACGACCCGGCCGGAAACCATGCTGGGCGACACCGCCGTGGCCGTGCACCCGGACGATTCGCGCTATGCTGATCTGGTCGGAAAGCAAGCCGTCCTGCCGCTGATCGGGCGGCATATCCCGATCGTTGCCGACGATTACGCCGATCCGGAGCAGGGCTCGGGCGCGGTCAAGATTACCCCGGCCCACGATTTCAACGATTTCGAGGTCGGCCGGCGCCATGACCTCGAGATGGTCAACATCCTCGACGCGGATGCCTGCATCAACAACAACGCGCCCGATCCCTATTGCGGGCTGGACCGCTACGAGGCTCGCAAACAGATCGTGGCGGACCTCGAAAGCCAGGGATTGTTGGAAAAAATCGACTCGATCCGCCACACCGTGCCTTACGGCGATCGCTCCGGCGTGCCGGTCGAGCCCTGGCTGACCGATCAGTGGTTCGCCGACGCCAAGACCCTGGCCGAAAAACCGATCGAGGCGGTCGAGCAGAGCCGGGTGCGATTCGTGCCCGAGAACTGGTCCAACGTTTTCTTCGAATGGATGCGCAACATCCAGCCCTGGTGCATCTCGCGCCAGCTCTGGTGGGGCCATCAGATCCCGGCCTGGTTCGGCCCTGACCATCTCGTTTTCGTCGAGGCGACGGAAGAGGAGGCCTTGGCCGCGGCCGAGGCCCATTACGGCAAGAAGACCGAGCTGACCCGCGATCCCGACGTGCTCGACACCTGGTTCTCTTCGGCCCTCTGGCCCTTTTCCACCCTGGGCTGGCCGGAGAAAACGCCGCATCTGGCGCGCTACTACCCGACCAGCGTTCTGGTGACCGGCTTCGATATCATCTTCTTCTGGGTCGCCCGGATGATGATGATGGGCGAGAATTTCATGGGTGAGCGGCCGTTCCACACGGTCTATATCCACGCCCTGGTGCGCGACGAGCACGGCGCGAAAATGTCCAAGTCCAAGGGCAACGTCATCGACCCCCTGGACCTGATCGACGAGTACGGCGCGGATGCCCTGCGCTTTACGCTGACGGCCCAGGCCGCCCAGGGCCGGGACATCAAGCTCTCGACCAAGCGCGTCGAAGGCTACCGAAATTTCACGACCAAGCTGTGGAACGCCGCGCGTTTCTGCGAAATGAACGGTGCGACCCATGGGGCGGATTTCGATCCGGCGGCCTGCAAGGAAACGGTGAACCGCTGGATCGTCAGCGAGGTCGCGCGTCTGGAAGGGCGGGTGCGAGAGGGCATCGAAACCTACCGCTTTAACGAGACGGCGGGCGCCCTCTACCAATTCGCCTGGCACGCGTTCTGCGACTGGTATCTGGAATTCACCAAGCCGATCCTGGACGGTGATGACGCGGCGGTGACCGAGACCCGGGCCTGTCTGGGCTGGACCCTGGACCAGATCCTGAACCTGCTGCACCCGATTATGCCCTTCGTGACCGAGGAGTTGTGGGGCCGTCTGGGCGGCGAGCGGGGCGAAGCCCTGATCCGCGCGCCCTGGCCGACCTACGATCCGGCTTTGATCGACGCCGACGCGGCCGACGAGATGAACTGGATTGTCGAACTGATCGGCCAGGTGCGCGCCGTGCGGGCCGAGATGAACGTGCCCGCCGGGGCCAAGATTCCGATGATCGTCAACGGTGCGGACGGGACGGGCAAGGCGCGCCTCGCGACCCATGAGGGTCAGGTCATGCGCCTCGCACGGCTCTCGTCCCTGGCGCTCGACGGGGGCGTCCCCGCCGGCTCCGCCCAGATCGTGCTCGGCGAGGCGACGGTGGTGCTGCCGCTCGGCGAGGTCATCGATCTGGACCAGGAGCGCAAGCGGCTGGAAGGCGAAATCGCCAAGTTGGAGAAGGAGATCGGCAAGCTCGACCAGAAGCTCGCCAATCCCAAATTCCTGGCCAAGGCCCCCGACGAGGTCGTCGAGATCCAGCGCGAACGCAAGGCCGACGCCCAGGCCGCCCGCGCCAAGCTCGACGACGCCCTGCGCCGCTTCGCGGCGGCCTAGCGGCAACTCGCATGGCCAGAAGCGCGATCCTTTTCGCTTTTCTGATCTTCTCGGCAACCACCCCCGCCCAGGCCGTCGACGACCCGGCTCTCGAGGCCGCTTTCGGGCGACTCTCGACCCCCGCGCCCGGACCTACCCGTACCGTCGGCCGCAACACCAACGGCTGCATCCTCGGGGCGGAAGCCTTGCCCCTGTCCGGCCCCGGCTACCGCGTCGTCCACCCTAATCAGAACCGCTACTGGGGCCATCCTGATCTGATTGCAACGATCCGTGGCCTGGGAGAAGCGGCAGCGGCCCAGGGTCTCGGCCTGATGCTGGTCGCCGATCTCGGCCAGCCGCGCGGCGGCCCGATCACCGGCCATGGCAGCCACGAGGTCGGGCTCGATGCCGATATCCGCCTTAACCCCTGGACCGAAGGCGAGCTGCCGGCGGTCGAGATCGCCGACCCGACCGAGGTCTATTACGTCGACGGCGCCCGCTCGACGGCCGTCAATTCGAAATGGGGCGCGGCCCAGGCCGCTCTGGTGCGGAGCGCGGCCGAGCGGCCAGAGGTCGAGCGCATCTTCGCCCACCCCGCGATCAAGAAGGCCTTCTGCGAGGGCGCCACGGGCGACCGAACCTGGCTCGGCAAGGTCCGCGCCTGGTACGGTCACCGCGCCCATTTCCACATTCGCCTCGGCTGCCCGGTCGGCAGTCCGGACTGCGTGGCCCAGGCCCCGGTGCCCGAAGGCGACGGCTGCGGCGCGGAACTGGACTGGTGGTTCACGGACGAGCCCTATGCGCCCGGCGACCCCAACGCGCCCAAGCCCGAACCACCGCCGCTGCCCGCCGCCTGTACCGCGCTGCTACCGCGATAGCGATATGCGCCTCGGGTCTTGGAGCTTGGCCCGCGCGCGGCTATCTTCCGCACGAACCGCGATCTAGGGAGGAAACCCCATGGCCTCGAACGGCAAGTTCGACAAATCCAAGCTGCCCAGCCGGCACGTCTCCGTCGGCCCGCAAAGCGCGCCGCACCGCGCCTTCTATTACGCGATGGGCATGACCGAGGCCGAGATCGCCCAGCCCTTCGTCGGGGTCGCGACGACCTGGAACGAGGCCGCGCCCTGCAACATCGCGCTGATGCGCCAGGCCCAGTCCGTGAAGAAGGGGGTCAAGGCCGGCGGCGGCACGCCGCGCGAGTTCACCACGATCACGGTCACCGACGGCATCGCCATGGGTCATCAGGGCATGAAGGCGTCCCTGGTCAGTCGCGAGGTGATCGCGGATTCGGTCGAACTCACCATGCGCGGCCATTGCTATGACGGCCTCGTCGGCCTCGCGGGCTGCGACAAGTCCTTGCCGGGGATGATGATGGTGATGGTGCGCCTGAACGTGCCGTCGGTCTTCCTCTACGGCGGCTCGATCCTCCCCGGCCGTTTCCGCAAGAAGGACGTGACCATCGTCGACGTGTTCGAGGCGGTCGGCCGGCACTCCACCGGCAACATGAGCGATGCCGATCTGAAGGAAGTCGAATCCGTGGCCTGCCCGACGGCCGGCGCCTGCGGCGGCCAGTTCACGGCCAACACCATGGCCTGCGTCTCCGAGGCGATCGGCCTGGCGCTGCCCGGCTCGGCCGGCGCGCCCGCACCCTACGAATCGCGCGACGCCTTCGCCACCCTGGCGGGCGAGGCGGTGATGCGCCTGATCGAGAAGCAGCTTCGTCCGCGCGACATCGTCACGCGCAAATCCCTGGAGAATGCGGCCGTCGTCGTCGCGGCCTCGGGCGGCTCGACCAATGCCGGCCTGCATCTGCCGGCCATCGCCCATGAGGCGGGGATCGTGTTCACCCTGGACGACGTCTGCGAGATTTTCCGCCGCACGCCCTACATCGCGGACCTGAAGCCGGGCGGCAAATACGTCGCGCGCGATCTTTACGAGGTCGGCGGCGTGCCCATCCTGCTCAAGGCCCTGCTCGACGGCGGCTATCTGCATGGCGACTGCATGACCGTGTCGGGCAAGACCCTGGCCGAGAATCTGGCGGATATCGTCGTGCCCGAGGACCAGGACGTGATTTATCCGACCTCGCGCCCGCTGTCGAAGACCGGCGGCGTCGTCGGTCTCAAGGGCAATCTGGCGCCCGAGGGCGCGATCGTGAAGATCGCCGGCATGAAGCGTCTCGACTTCACCGGTCCAGCGCGCATTTTCGAGCGCGAGGAAGATTGCCTGCGCGCCGTCCTGCGCCGGGAATACAAGGAAGGCGAGGTCCTCGTCATCCGCAATGAGGGACCCCGTGGCGGGCCCGGCATGCGCGAGATGCTCTCGACCACGGCCGCGCTCTACGGCCAGGGCGTGGGCGAAAGCGTGGCCCTGATCACCGACGGTCGCTTCTCCGGCGGCACGCGCGGCTTCTGCATCGGCCATGTCGGGCCCGA
>JABIRQ010000116.1 GCA_018699755.1 Rhodospirillaceae bacterium
CGATGCGATCCGTCTCTACTCTAGGCCCGTGTGCGGCGCCGAGTGAAATGGCCACTGCGATATATCAGACATGTAAAATTTGATATATCACCAGACATGACCATCGAGATCAGGGATCTGCGCTGTTTCGCCGAGGCCGCCCGCCTGGGCAACATCTCGCGGGCGGCGGCCTCGCTTCGCATGCCCCAGCCGGCGGTCAGCCGCCAGATCAGTGCCCTGGAGCGCGCACTCGGCACGGACCTGTTCCTGCGTCACGGACGCGGTGTGCACCTGACAGACGCGGGCGAGCTGTTGTTCAGCCGGGCCGTGCGCATCCTGGACGAGTTGGCGGCTGCGACAGCCGAGATGGCCGCCGCCCGGAACCGCCCGGGGGGGACTGTCGCTATCGGCACGATGCCGGGTTGGGCGACCCTGGCCGCCGCCGATTTGGTCGAACGTTTCCGCAGCCGCTTTCCCGACACCGTCCTCGGCATATCGACGGGGCCTGGCGGCGATCTGCTGGAAGACCTTGCGGCCGGCACCATCCAGGCCGCCCTGCTTTACGACGCGCAAGCGTCGCGCGGCCTGGAGGTCGATTGGATAGCGGAGGAGCCGCTCTATCTCGTCGGTCGGGCGGGAGAGGCGGCGGTTGCCGGCACGGACATTCCCTTTGCGCGGCTCGCCGAACTGCCACTGGTCATACCGCGGGCGGGCCATCCCTTGCGTAGGGTGGTCGACGCGGCCGCGCGAAAAGCCGGAGTGGCCTTGCGGCCCTCGGTCGAGATGGAGGCGATGATGGCGATTCGCCCGCTGCTCGCGCGCGGCGATATGTTCACCGTTCTGGGCGGCCCGATGATGCGCTCGCTGGCGGCCGAAGGCGGCCTGGCGGCCGCGCTGGTGGTGGAGCCGCGCATCGACCGCAAGCTGGCGATCGTGACGGCGAGTTGGATGCCGCTTGGCGAGCCGGCCCGGGCCGCGATCGCGATGCTGCGGAGCGAGGTCCTGCGGATATTGCGCGCGGAAACCTAACCGGCCGTCACTAGACCGGCCTGTCGCCGCATACGGTCGCCCGGCGCATCTCGCGCCGGTAGCCGTTGTAGTCGTTGATCGGATAGTGCTGGGCCGCGCGGTTGTCCCAGAAGGCGACGGCGCCCTTGGTCCAGGTGAAGCGGCAGGTAAACTCGGGCCGCACGCAATGGGCGTAGAGGTATTCGAGGATCGGCTTGCTCTCCTCGACCGTCATACCCTCGATCCGCTCTGTATAGGCGGCGTTCACGTAGAGCGCCTTGCGCCCGGTTTCCGGATGGGTGCGGACGATGGGATGCGCGGTTTCCTTTTCGGCCTCGCCGTCGCGGTCGCGATAGATCTGCATGCTGCGCTTGATACTGTCGAAACGCTTGTCGAGGGCCGCCTTGCCGTAGCCGGCGCGGGCCGTGTGCACGGCCCGCAGCCCTTCGAGCATCGCCTTCATGCCGTCGGACAACGCCTCGTAGGCCAGGTACTGGTTGGCCCACATCGTGTCGCCGCCATAGGGCGGAACTTCGACCGCGTAGAGAATCGAGCCCATCGCGGGTTCCGCCTGAAAGGTCACGTCGGAATGCCAGACCTTGCCGAAATTCAGGACCTCGTCCGCCTCCTTGACGATGACCATGATCTCCGGATGGCCCTCCATCGGCACGACGAAGCGGTCGATGTTGAGTTCGCCGAAACGCCGGCTGAAGGCGACCTGCGCGTCGGGGGACAGGTCCTGGTCGCGAAAGAACACGACCAGGTTATCGAGCAGGGCCGTGCGGATCGCTTTGACCGCTTCGTCGCTCAGTTCGGCGGACAGGTCGAAGCCCTGGATATCGGCGCCGCAGGCCCCGGCGATGGGCGTGACATCGTAGTTGATCATGCTGCTTTATCCTCGTGAAGCGGCCCGGCGATTCGGCTCGGCGCCCGTTCGCCGCCGATCGAGACCCGGTGCAGGATGCGCCGGCGGCCGTGATAGTCGTTGACGGCGTAGTGCATGGCGCAGCGGTTGTCCCAGAACACCAGGGTTCCGGGCTGCCAGCGCACCCGGCATGTGAACTCCGGCCGGGTCGCGTGGTGCGCCAGATGGGCGAGCAGGGGCCGGCTTTCCTCTTCCGTCCAGCCGACGAAACGCAGGGACGAGTTGGAATTGACGAACAAGGTCTTCCGGCCCGTTTCATGATGGGCCGCGATCGCCGGATGAGTCGCCTCCATCTCCTTCCAGTCGTCTTCATAAAGTTTGATGGACCGGTGCGCGCCATAGGCTTCGCGCGGCGCCCAGGCCCGGTTGGTGTGGACCGTGTCGAGCCCGTCCAAGACCGCCTTGAGGCCATCGGACAGGGTTTCGTAGGCCAGATACTGGTTGGCGAACAGGGTGTCGCCGCCATAGGGCGGAACCTCGAGCGCATAGAGCAGCGAGCCGACGGCCGGTTTCGCCTGGAATGTCAGATCGTAATGCCAGATGCCGCCGAAATTGGCCGTCTCGTGCTCGAGCTTGGTCACGGCGATGATCTCGGGGTGCCCGTCGACCGCGCGCACCATGGGATGGCGCTCCGGCGTGCCGAACCGGCGAGCCAGGGCGACATGGCGCTCGGGCGTCAGATCCTGGTCGCGGAAAACAGCGACCAGATGGTCGAGAAAAGCGCGCCGGATATCCGCGACGACCGCGTCCTCCAAGTCGCGCGCCAAGTCGACGCCGGACACCTCCGCGCCACAGGCCCCCGCGAGCGGGCTGACTTCGATATGCCGGTACGCCATGCCTCCCTCCACACGACGCGAGTGGTTGAGTTGCGCAACAGAGCCTACGCCCGAAGCCGCCGTCTTCCAAGCGGCGCCTTGCCGATGTGAACGGGGTTCCGCGGGCCTTGTCACCGGGGTGCGATGCGCCATGATGGCGTGATGCCAGCCGCCCAGGGAGGAGCCCCGATGGCCGACCGCAAACCCCGCTTTCTGCACGTCATGCTCCGGGTCAAGGACTTGGATAAGTCGCTCGACTTCTACACTCGCCATCTCGGCATGAAGATGCTGCGCCAGAAGGACTACGAGGGGGGGCGCTTCACCAACACCTTCGTCGGTTATGGCGACGAAAGCGACCATACGGTGATCGAGATGACCCACAATTGGGATCAGGAAGAGCCCTATAGCCACGGTTCCGGTTTCGGCCATCTCGCGGTCGGCGTCGCCGATATCTACGAGACCTGCCGGAAGCTGGAGGCCGAAGGCGTGAATATCCCGCGCCCGCCGGGGCCGATGAAGCACGGCACGACGGAGATCGCCTTCATCGAGGATCCCGACGGCTACAAGATCGAGCTGATCAATCTAAAGGATTGAAGGTGGGCTAGAGGATTGAAGGTGGGCTAGAGGAAGGCCGGCTAAAGGATTGAGGGCGGGGCAGGCCTTAGGCGGCTGCGCGTAGCTCAAGCCCGAGTTCGGTCCAGATTTCGGTGAGGGCGGTGATCAGGCGATCGATATCTTCGTCGCTGTGGAGCGGCGAAGGGGTGAGCCGCAAGCGTTCGGTCCCGCGCGCGACGGTCGGATAGTTGATCGGCTGAACGTAGATCGCATAGCGCTCCATCAGCAGATCGCTGATCCGCTTGCAGCGCACTGCGTCGCCCACCATCACCGGCACGATATGGCTCGGGTTGGGCATATGGGGCACCCCAGCGGCGTCCAGCCGCCGGCGCACCGCGACCACCCGGTCGCGCTGGCGCATCCGCTCTGTGTCGCTGGATTTCAGGTGCCGGATGCTCGCGATGGCGCCCGCCGCGACCGCCGGCGGCAGGGCCGTGGTGAAGATGAAACCCGAGGCGAAGCTGCGCACGAAATCGCACATGGCCGCCGAGCCCGCGATATAGCCGCCCATCACGCCGAAGGCCTTGCCGAGGGTCCCTTCAATCACGGTCAGACGGTCCATCAGGCCCTCGCGCTCGGCGACCCCGCCGCCGCGCGGACCATAGAGGCCGACTGCATGGACCTCGTCGAGATAGGTCATCGCGTTATGGGCGTCGGCGACGTCGCACAGCTCGGCGATGGGGGCGATGTCGCCATCCATGGAATAGACCGATTCGAAGGCGACCAGTTTGGGGGATTCGGGGTCCAGGGCCGCCAGTTTCCGGTCGAGATCTTCGGGGTCGTTATGGGTGAAAAGATGCTTCTCGGCTCGGCTGTGGCGAATGCCTTCGATCATCGACGCATGGTTGAGCGCATCG
>JABIRQ010000158.1 GCA_018699755.1 Rhodospirillaceae bacterium
CGATGCGCGCTACCGGTTCGAGTTCGTCGATCAAGACGGAATCGCGAAAGATGCCAAGGCGAACACCCTGCGCAGCCGGTTCGGCGTGGAAACCGGACGGTTTCACGGCATCGGCTTCGGCGTCGACGCCGAAGGCGTCCTGACCCTGGGCGAGCCGACCTACAACAGCACGACCAACGGCCGCACCCGCTACCCGGTGGTCGCGGACCCGGAGGATCTCCAGCTCAATCAGGCCTTCCTCGTCTTCGACGGCACGATTCCAGGAACCATGGCCAAACTCGGCCGCCAGCGTATCGTCTGGGACAACGCCCGTTTCATCGGCAATGTCGGCTTCCGCCAGAACGAGCAGACCTTCGACGCCGCCCGGGCGGTGCTGACGGCCGTGCCCGATACCGAGTTCGACTATGCCTATCTGGCCGAGGTTCACCGCGTCTTCGGCAACCGGTCCTTCGCCGGCACGATGGGCATGAGCAGCCACGCAATCCGCGCGCATTACGACGGCCTGGGCGCGGTGGCGGTCACGCCATTCGCCCTGCTGCTCGACTACGACCGCTCGGACCAGGCGGCGAATTCGAGCGCGACCTTCGGCGCCCTCGCCGACGGGCGGACGGCGCTTTCCGAGGATTGGGCGCTGCTCTACGAGGCCGGCCTGGCCCATCAGCAGGACGCCTATGCAAATCCGCGGGATTTCGGGCTGTGGTACTACGCTGTCCGGCCCGGCTTGGCCTGGAAGGACGTCTCGGCCCGCCTCGGCTACGAGGTGCTGCAGGGCAACGGGCGGATCGGTTTTCGCACCCCGTTGGCCACCCTGCACAAGTTCAACGGGCTGACCGACAAGTTCCTGACCACGCCTGCGAAGGGTATTCAGGACATCAATCTCGCCCTGGCGGCGAAGCTGCCGCCCGGCGGCTGGCTTGGCGGCCTGTCCTTGGTCGGCGCTTGGCACGAATTCTATGGCGAGGATGGCGGCGGCCATTACGGGCGCGAATGGAACATCGGCGCATTCCGCACCTTGCCCACGAGTCTTGGGTCGACGCCCCTCGGCGACGTCTCCCTCGGCATCCAGTTCGCGCGCTACGACGCCGATGCCTTTGCTACGGATACCAGCAAGCTGTGGCTGACGCTTCAGTTCAAGCTGTCGCCGGAGCCTTATCGCCGCGCGGTCCGGCCCCGGATCGAGTAGCTCAGCCCGCTTTCAGGCGGGACAGAAGCTCGCTCGACGGATAGCCGTCGGGCGGCGCTCCGATCTCGCGCTGGTAGCCCCTGATCGCCGCCCGCGTCATCGGGCCGACGATGCCGTCCACGCCGCCGGTGTTGTGGCCGCGCGCGGTCAGCAGGCGCTGCATTTCCCTGACGTCGTCGATCCGCAGCTTGGCGTCGTTGCGCGGCCAGGCGGTCAGGAAGGGTCCGCCGCCGCCGATCCTGTCCGCCAGATGGGCAACCGCCAAGGCGTAAGAGGTTGCGTTGTTGTAGCGCATGATCACGCGGAAATTCTTGAGGACGAGGAAGGCCGGGCCGCGATGGCCCGCCGGCGCGATCACCGAGGCGGGCAGCGAATCGTCGGGCAGGGTTGCGTCCTTGGCCGCGCGCACGCCCAGGGCGTGCCAGGTGCCGACCGTGCGCACCGTGTCCAATTCCGCCTCTTCCCAGGGGAAGTTGGCGGGCAGGACAACTTCCGCGCCCCAGGGCTGGCCGTCCCGCCAGCCGGATTTGTCGAGGTAGTTCGCGGTCGAGGCCAAGGCGTCGACCGGCTCGTCCCACATGTTGCGCTTGCCGTTTCGGTCGTGGTCGACGGCATAGGCGGTGAACGCGGCGGGCATGAACTGGGTATGGCCCATCGCTCCGGCCCAGGAGCCGCGCATCCGTTCGGGGGTGATGTCGCCCGCCTGCAGGATATCCAGGGCGATCAGCAACTGCTCGCGGAAGCTGTCGGTGCGCCGGCCCTGATAGGCCAGGGTGGCCAGGGCCTCGATCACGCTGAAATCGCCCATATAGCCGCCGTAGTTGGTTTCCAGCCCCCAGATCGCGACGACGATCTCGGGCGGCACCCCATAGGTCGCGGCCAAGTCGCGCAGGGTCTGCCATTGGGCGGCCAGCGCTTCCTTGCCGCTCGCGATGCGGGTATCCGAGACGGCGCTGTCCAGATACTCCCAGATCGGGCGCACGAACTCCGCCTGCTTGGAATCGAGTTCAAGGACCTTCGCGTTCGGCCGGACCCCGGCGAAGGCCCGGTCGAAGGTGGTCGCCGAGACGCCGCGGCCCAGGGCCTCGGCCTTCAGGCCGGCCCGCCAGGCCGCGAATTTCTCATCCGGCGTCATGGCGACCTGCACCGCCGGCTGAACCGCGGCGGTCGGTTGAACCGATTGCCCAGCGGTCTGGCCGTCCGCCGTCGTCGTCTGGCAGCCGGCCAGCAGAATGCCGACGATGGCTAGAACGAGAATCCTGAACGAATGGGCCATGGGGGTCAGCGCACGATCAGGGTCGCGACGCCGAGGCCGTCGACCTCGCTGATCATCTCGTCGCCCGCCTTCAACGGCTTGCTGGTGACGATGCTGCCGGTCATGACGATGTCTCCCTTGCGCAGCATGCGCCCGCGCTTCACCAGGTTGTTGGCGAGCCAGGCGAGCGGCTCGAACGGATGGCCCAGGGCGTCGCGGCCATGGCCTTCGCCGACGGTCTCGCCGTTGATCTTCATGCGCCCCGGCAAGGCGCCGAGATCGAGGCCGCGCCAATCCTCGACCGGGGGGCCGAGGACGCAGCCCCGGTTCATCGAGCCGTCGGTGATCAGCAATTCGATGGTCATGGCCTTGTAATCGACCTTGCGCAGGTCGACGATTTCCGTCGCCGCCATGCAGGCGCCGACCGCCCCGGCGACCGAATCGCGATCGTAGGGCGCATCCTTGGCCGGCAGGTCTTTCGCCAGGCGCACGGCGATCTCCGTCTCCACGGCCAGGTCCAGGAAGTCGGCGCTGTCGACCTCGCCCCGGAGCTCCAGAACCTGGGGCGCGCGGATCGGCCCCTCGGACGGGTGGCCGATTCCGACCATTTCCTGCATGACCTTGGAGGTCAGGGCGACCTTCCAGCCCGCGAGGGCGCCTTGGCCGGCCTCCTCGCGCATGGCGATCAAGGCGTCCTGGGCGGCATAGGCCTCGTCCATGTCGTGCGGCGCGATATCGGCGGGGAGGGGCGCCAGCCGCTCCAGCGCTTCTTGGGATTCGAAGATGTGCCTGGCGGCGCCTTCGACCCGGGTTTGATCGGCCATCGCGGTCTCCTCGGTAACGGCTTCGGCGCGCGCATCATGCTAGGCGCGGGCGGTGCCATCAAGCGCAGTCGCGCGTGCCGTTCGCGGCATGGCCCTTGACCGGGCGGCGGCGCGCGCGACTCTCTAACCATGCGCCCTCGCCGATTCCTGTCCGCCGCGATTCTTCTGGCTTGCACCGTTTGCCCCGCCCTTGCGGTGGCCGACGGTCCGCCGCCGTTTTCGGGGTCGAGCCGGCCCTTCATCCAGCTCGCCCCGCGCGAGACGGCGCCCGACCTGCCCTTCACCACGCGCTACGGTGACACCTGGCGCCTGTCCCAGTTCCGGGGGCGGGTCGTGGTGCTGAACTTCTGGGCCACCTGGTGCGAGCCCTGTATCCGCGAGATGCCGTCGCTGGACCGTCTGGCCGCGATCTTGGATTCGGAGAAGGCCGTGGTCCTGCCCGTCGCCATCGACCGCAAGGGGCCCTTCGCCGTCCGCCCTTTCTTCGCCCTGCACCGCCTTGAGAGTCTCGACATGCTGTTCGATCCGGCGGACGCCCTGCGCGCCGAGCTCGGTGCGCTGGACGCGCTGCCCATCACCTTCGTGATCGACCGGAGAGGCCGGCTGGCCGGTTATCTGCCCGGCGCGGCCGAATGGGATTCGCCCGATGCGCTGGCCGTGATCCGCTACTATCTTTCCGAAGACGGGGAATAGGCCGGGATCGGAAGCAGGGGGAAGGCGCGCATGCCGCCGTTCGACAAGCGGGAATACGAGAGCCGGGTCCGGCGGACCAAGGCGGCGATGGCCGAGGCCGATATCGACACCCTGATCTCGACCAGTCCCGGCAACATGAACTGGCTGACCGGCTATGACGGTTGGTCCTTCTACGTCCATCAGATGGCCGTCACGGCGCAGAAGCTGGACCGGCCGCTCTGGATCGGGCGCGGGTTGGACCTTGCCGGTGCACGCCTGACCTGCTGGCTGGGCGAGGCCGAGCTCGAAGGCTATTCCGACGACTATCTCCAGTCGAAGGAGAACCACCCCATGGCCTTCTGCGCCGAGATGCTGCGGGCGCACGGATTGGACCGGGGACGCATCGCGGTCGAGATGGACGACTGGTATTTCACCGGTCTGGCCCTCGACACCTTGCGCCGCGAATTGCCCAACGCCGAGATTGTCGATGCCGAGTTCCTGGTCGATTGGGTGCGCATCGTCAAATCCCCGGCCGAGATCGCGGTGATGGAGGAGGCCAGCCGCATCGCCGAGCGGGTCATGCAAGCGGCCATCGACGCCATCCGCCCCGGCGTGCGCCAATGCGACGCGGTGGCGGAGGTCTACGCCGCCCAGATGCGCGGCACGGAGAAATTCGGCGGCGACTACCCGGCCTGCGCCCCGGCCATGCCGATGGGCGAGATGGCGGCGGCCCCGCATTTCACCTGGACCGACGCGCCCTTCGAAACCGGCTCGGCCACCAACATGGAACTGGCCGGCTGCCGCCACCGCTATCACAGCGCGATCTGCCGCACCGTCCAGCTCGGCCCCGCGCCGGCCAAGCTGGCGGACCTGGCGAAGCTGGTGGGCGAAGCCTTCGAGGCGTCGCTCGACGCCATCGAGCCCGGCGTCACCTGCGAAGCGGTAGCCGAGGCCTGCCAGGCCGTGTTCCGGCGCGGCGGCCACGAGAAGCCGACCCGCATGGGCTACGCCATCGGCCTCAACTATCCGCCCGACTGGGGCGAGCGCACGGCCAGCATGCGCGCGGGCGACCGCACCGTCCTGAAACCGGGCATGGCCTTCCACGTCATCCCGGCCCTCTGGCTGGACGACTGGGGCTACATTCTCAGCGAGACGGTGGTCGTGACCGAGACCGGCTGCCGGTCCCTCGTGGAGTGCCCGAGGGAACTGGTCGTCAAGACTTAGGCTTCAAATCGTCGAACAGGCCCTTCTCGGGCAGTTCGGCGACGATCTCGCCGAATTCGTCCTTGGTGAAGGCGCGCATGGTGCTGGTCGTGACCGCGCCCAGGCGGCCGATTTCGAGCAGGATCTTGGCCATGGTCTTGTCGTCCGGGGCCTCGAAGATCACCACGAAATCGTGGTCGCCCAGGGTCAGGTAGAAATCCTTGATGCGCGCGCCGAACTTGTCGAGGGCGGCGCTCATGATCTGGGACCGCTTGTGCGAATCCTTGATCGTCTCGACCCCCCAGCGGGTGAAATCGAGCATGACGATATAGGTGTTCATGGTCTGGCTTCCGTTTCGTTCGGTTGCGGGACCGCATGGCGCGATTCCCAAGGGGCGTAGAGGTCGATGATGTTGGGTCCGGCCCGGCGCGGGGCCTTGCTGCGGATCCAGACGCGCAGCAGGTGGCGTTTCCGGCCCGGCGCGTCGCGGTATTCCTTGCGCGAATGCAGCACCGTGTAGTTGTTGATGAGCTGCAGGTCGCCGGGTTCGAGATACATGCGGAGCTGGATCTCCGGCCGCTCCAGCACCGCGTCGAGCAGGTCCTGGGCTTCGGTCTCCTCGGCCGTCACCGTGATGCCCTCGGGCTCCAGCCAGGCGGGCGGGTTGCGGTTGTAGAAGACGTGCATGCGGCCGTGTTCGGTCCAGAAGACCGGCTGGCGGCCCGGCAGGACGGGCTGAGTTCGCCGCCCTCACCGGCTTCCTGCGTCACCGGTTCGGCTCATGAGCGCTGATCTCTCGTTAACCCGCCTGCCCGCCCGCGAGGTGGTGCAATTGCTGGAGGTGGGCGAGGTCTCACCGCTGGAGTTAATCGACGCCGCCCTCGCCCGCATCGAGCAGGTGGAGCC
>JABIRQ010000417.1 GCA_018699755.1 Rhodospirillaceae bacterium
GACCGCCAGGTCGAGTTGGGCCGATTGCTGCGACATGTGCATATAGGCATTTAAGCGCTCGCTCGCCAGGGCCATGACGGCGGCGAGCGACGAGACGGTATCTTCGTGGTGGTCGGAATAGGCATTGGCCCCGTCGGCCACGGCCACGAATCCGGTGGACTCGCTGGCGACATAGGCCGCCGCCGACAGCAGCCGCGCGACCGGCAGGACGGAAAGCTCCACCCCCGGCAACGCGGGGCCGGTGTCGGTGTTGACAACGACCGGGGAGGATAAGAGGACCGGCCAGAACTGCCGCGAGGTCAGAATGTTCGCCGCCTCGCGATAGGTGTCCGCATCCACGTCGTCGGCGGTCTTGTTCACGGTGACGTAGCGCCCGGTCGACGGATCCTTGTAACTGCAAAGCCCGAAAGGAGACCGCGTCAGGCTCATAGCGGTCGCGCAGATGTCCTCGACGATATCATTCAGCCGGAAATCGAATCTGGAACCGATCTTTGTGGTTAATCGCGATATCTGGTTCTCCCGGGCCAGATGCAGCCGGTCCGTGATATCCACCAAGGTCGCGATGAAATAGAGAACCTGGCCCTGACCGTCGCGAATGGCGGACATGGAAAGCTCGGCCCAAACCTCGCCGCCGTCCTTGCGGATGTAGCGCTTGTCGCTCTTGAAGCCGTCGGCGTTTCCTGCCAGGCATTGCTTCATGCCGGCGATGTCCTCGGCCTGGTCGTCCGGATGGGTGATCTCAGCCGAGGTCAGACCGGCGAGCTCCTGCGCCGGGTACCCAAGAATGTCGCAGAATTTTCTGTTGAAGTTCAGCCAGCGGCCATCAAGGGCGACCGTCGCGATGCCGACCACCGCGCCTTGGAAAATCGCTTGGAGGACCGCCGGATCGACAGGATGCTCGTTGGCGATTTGCAGACCGTCCATTGGCGGCCTCCTGTTTGTGCCCGCGCAACAGGCGAGAAACCTTGCGCATTATTTTGCACTGGAGCAGTGCATATTTTTTCTTCGTGGTGACAGGGCGGATTATTGAGCGAAATCAATCCTGAGTTAATTGGGGAATAGACAATCAATTAATATAATAGCGCAAATCGAGCGATATGTCATTTACATATACAAGCATTCATAGCAGCTACATATACAAGCATTCATAGCAACCGGGCCGGCGCTTTGGCCATGACGCGCGGCGAACGCCTTGACAGGGGCGAGGGCATCCCCATATAAGCCGTGGCACTCATTGAGGGTGAGTGCTAACGACAGTTCGCGCGCGCCGCGGCATCGGTCCGGCGCGTTTCCTTTGGGCGCAATCCTAGAGAGGTTTTACCTATGAGCTTCAGGCCTTTGCACGATCGCGTGCTGGTCAAGCCGCTCGACGCCGAAGAGAAGACGGCAGGCGGTATCATCATCCCCGACACGGCTAAGGAAAAGCCGATGGAGGGCAAGGTTGTCTCGGTCGGCGCCGGTGTGCGCGGCGATGACGGCAAGCTGCACAAGCTTGACGTCAAGAAGGGCGACCGGGTGCTCTACGGCAAGTGGTCGGGCACCGAAGTCCGCATCGGCGGCGACGATCTGCTCATCATGAAAGAAGCCGACATCCTCGGCATCGTGGAATAGAGAGGCGATACCATGGCAGCGAAAGACGTAAGATTCGGCGATGACGCCAGGCGGAGGATGCTTCGCGGCGTCGATATCCTGGCCGACGCCGTCAAGGTCACCCTCGGGCCCAAGGGCCGCAACGTGGTGCTGGAGAAGTCCTTCGGCGCGCCGCGCGTGACCAAGGACGGCGTGACCGTCGCCAAGGAAATCGAGCTTAAGGACAGGTTCGAGAACATGGGCGCCCAGATGGTGCGCGAAGTCGCCTCCAAGACCTCCGACGAGGCGGGCGACGGCACCACGACGGCGACCGTTCTGGCCCAGGCCATCGTGCGCGAAGGCGCCAAGGCCGTGGCCGCCGGCATGAACCCGATGGACCTCAAACGCGGCGTCGACGCCGCGGTCCTGACGGTGATCGCCGACATCCGCAAGCGTTCGCGCGCGGTGAAGACCCATACCGAGGTGGCCCAGGTCGGCACGATCTCCGCCAACGGAGAATCCGAGATCGGCGACTACATCTCCGAGGCGATGGAGCGGGTCGGCAAGGAAGGCGTGATCACGGTGGAGGAGGCCAAGAGCCTGAACACCGAGCTCGACGTGGTCGAGGGCATGATGTTCGACCGCGGCTATCTCTCGCCGTATTTCGTGACCAATCCCGAGAAGATGCTGGTCGAGATGGAAGAGCCGTACATCCTGCTTCACGAGAAGAAGCTCTCGTCCCTGCAGCCGTTGCTGCCGGTGCTTGAGTCCGTCGTGAAGTCGGGCCGGCCGCTGATGATCATCGCCGAGGATGTCGAGGGCGAAGCCCTGGCGACCCTGGTGGTGAACAAGCTGCGCGGCGGCCTCAAGGTCTCGGCCGTCAAGGCGCCGGGCTTCGGCGATCGCCGCAAGGCGATGCTTGAGGACATCGCGATCCTGACCGGCGGTCAGGTCGTCAGCGAGGATCTCGGCATCAAGCTCGAGAGCGTCGGCCTCGAAATGCTGGGCTCGGCCAAGAAGGTCACGATCAACAAGGACGAGACCACGGTCATCGACGGCTCCGGCAAGAAGAAGGAGATCGCCGCGCGCTGCAACCAGATCCGGCAGCAGATCGAGGAGACTTCCTCGGACTACGACCGCGAGAAGTTGCAGGAGCGGCTGGCCAAGTTGGCCGGCGGCGTTGCCGTGCTGCGTGTCGGCGGTGCGACCGAGATCGAGGTGAAGGAGCGCAAGGACCGGGTCGAGGATGCGATGCATGCGACCCGCGCGGCCGTCGAAGAGGGCATCGTGCCCGGCGGCGGCACGGCCCTGCTCTACGGCATCCGTTCGCTCGACAAACTGCAGACGGACAACGACGACCAGCGGGTCGGCGTCGAGATCGTCCGCAAGGCGCTTCAGGCGCCGGCGCGGCAGATCGCCGAGAATGCGGGCGAGGACGGTTCCGTCATCGCCGGCAAGATGATGGACCAGAAGGACTACAATTTCGGCTTCGATGCCCAGTCGGGCAAGTTCCGGGATTTGGTCAAGGCCGGCATCATCGATCCGACCAAGGTCGTTCGTACGGCGCTGCAGGATGCGGCCTCGGTCGCGAGCCTGCTGATCACCACCGAGGCGATGGTTGCCGAGCATCCCGAAAAGGATGACGGTGCCGGTGGCATGCCGGGTGGCGATATGGGCGGCATGGGTGGTATGGGCGGCATGGGCGGCATGGGCGGATTCTAGGCCCGCGCCGACGACCATCTGTCGAAACAGGGGGAGGGGCCGCGCCTTGGCGCGGCCCCTCTCTTTTGTGGCCGCCATCCCGCCCTGTGCTAGTTTTCCACCGCCATGACCGATTCCCCGACGATCCTCCCGCCCGCGCCCGATATCGCCCCCGATATCGACGAGGTCGCCGCGATCATCCGCGAGACCGCCGTCGAGGAGGTTCTGCCGCGCTTTCGCGAGCTGGCGGCGCACGATATCCACGAGAAGGGGCCGGGCGACCTGGTGACGACGGCCGATCTGGCCGTTGAGCGCGTGTTGACCGAACGTTTGGCGGACCTCGTTCCCGGCTCCGTTGTGGTCGGGGAGGAAGCGGTGCATCGCGAGCCCGCGGTGCTCGAGCGCCTGCAAAGCGACGAGGCGCCGCGCTGGATCATCGACCCGATCGACGGCACGACCAATTTCTCGGAGGGCAATGCGCTTTTCGTCGTCCAGGTCGCCTATGTGCGGGGCGGGAAGACGCGCGCGGCCTGGATCCACGATCCGGTGCGCGACATTACCCTGAGCGCGGAAGAGGGGGCGGGGGCCTGGTCCGCGGGCAAGCGCCTCCACGTGGCCGACAGCGTCCTGCCGCCTCGGCGCATGACCGGCGCCCTTTACGCCAATCCCAAGCGCCCCGGCCTGACCCCGGCCGTGGGCGAGTTCCGCAAGCGCCAGGGCGGGGCCTATCGACGCTGCGTCGGACAGGAATATCTCTCCCTGACGCGGGGCGAAATCCACTATGCGCTGTTCACGCGCCTGCTGCCCTGGGACCACGCGCCGGGCGTCCATCTGCACCAGGAGGCGGGCGGCTTCGGCCGGCTGATCGACGGCAGCCGTTACCGCCCCGCCCTGACCAAGGGCTATATCCTGCTCGCCCCCGACGAGGACTGCTGGAACACGCTGCGCGACCTGTTCATCGCAGAGACACCCCTGCATCTGTGAGAGCCATCGACCGGCTTCGTCGGTTGACACCACAGGGCGTTTTGCTCGACCTTTGCGTCGATTCGGCACCGGTTCGCTCGGGTCCGGCTTCCCGAAAGCCGAAAAAAAACTAGCGACGCTTTTCCCGCCCGTTCCGGCGGGTTGGCGAGGGCTGGCGCCCGTCAACGAACGCGAAACGACCGTCGTCAACCCCGCACCCGCTCGCCCTTGGGATCGTAGAGCGGGCGCAGGCTGGCTTCGGCGGGCACGCGCTTGCCCGCGACCTCGACTTCGTAATCGCCGCCGAGCAGCCAGTCGCGGTCCACGACCGCGCCGCCCTTCTCGACATAGCCCAGGCCGACCGCCGCCCCGAGCGCGTGGCCGTAGGAGCCGGAGGTGGTGCGCCCGACGATGCGGCCGTCCCGCCAGATCGGCTCGTCGTGAAAGAGCAGGGGCTCCGGATCCTTTAGGGCAAACTGGACGAGGCGCCGGGTCACGCCCTCGTCGCGCTGGCGCAGCACCGCATCGCGGCCCACGAAATCCGTGTTCTTGTCGAAGGCGACGGCGAAGCCGAGCCCGGCCTGGATCGGCGAATCCTCGATGCCGATGTCGTAGCCCCAATGACGGTAGCCCTTTTCGCTACGCAGGCTGTCGAGGGCGTGATAGCCGGCGAGGGTCAGGCCGTGAGCCTCGCCCGCCTCGGCCAGCGTATCGAACGCGCCCGGCGCCATTTCGGTCGGGACGTAAAGCTCCCACCCCAGTTCGCCGACATAGGTCACGCGGAGCGCGGTGGCGAAGCCGTAGCCGATTTCGATTTCCCTGCCGCTCATATAGGGGAAGGCGTCGTTGGACAGGTCCGCGTCGGTCACGGCCGCGAGCAGGTCTCGGCTTTTCGGGCCCATCAGGCTCAAGGTGGCGAGGGTCGAGGATATGTCCGTGATCGTGACTCGCGATTCGCCCGCCAGGCGGCGTAGCCAGTCGAAATCCTTGATCGCGGTGGCGGCGGCGGTGACCACCATGTAGCGGTCCTCGGCCAGGCGGGTGACCGTCAGGTCCGCTTCGATTCCGCCGTGACGGTTCAGCCATTGGGTGTAGACCACGCGGCCCGGCGGCACCGCCATGTCGGCGGCGGATATCCGCTGCATGACGGCCTCGGCGTCCGGCCCCTCGACCTGGAACTTGGCGAAGGAGGAGAGGTCGAAGAGGGCCGCGCCCTCGCGCGCCGCCCTGTGCTCGGCCTCCCAGGCGGGAAACCAGTTCTGGCGGCCCCAGGCGTATTCGTAACGCGGTTCGATGCCGTCGCGGGCATACCAGTTCGCCCGTTCCCACCCCGCGACCGAGCCGAAGACGGCGCC
>JABIRQ010000445.1 GCA_018699755.1 Rhodospirillaceae bacterium
AAGAGGGCGAGGGCCGTCGCCAGGGTCACCGCCTCGCGCAGGTTGGGCCAACGGCCGGCGAGTACGACACCCAGGGCTCCGCCGAGCGGCAGGAACAAGGCGAGGGCGATGGCCGTGGCGCCGCTCACGGTTGGGCTCCCAACAGGGAAGTGGCGGCGCGGAAGGCCGTATCCACGGTCAGTTCGGCGTCGATGCCGAAATAGACGCAGGCGCCGATCAGCACCCAGGTCGGCAGCAGCATGGAGAGCGGCGCTTCGGTCGCCCGCGCGGCCTCCGTCGAGGGCTCCCGGAAATAGGCGGTCTCGACGACGCGCCAGACATAGGCGACGGCGAGCAGGCTGCTGAGCACGACGAGCACACCGAAGGGCCAGAGCCCGGCCTCGAAGGCCGCCCGGATCAGGTAGAGCTTGGAGATGAAGCCGACGGTCAGCGGCACGCCGATCAGGCTGAGGCCGCCGAGAACGAAGGCGGCCATGGTCCAGGGCATGGTGCGGGCGATTCCGGCCATGGCTTCGCGCCGGACCGAGCCCGCGCGCAGGAAAATACATCCGAGCGCCATGAACAGGCCGCCCTTCATCAGGGCGTGGTTGAACAGGTGGATCAGGCCCGCCGCCACGCCGCCGACGGTGGCGAAGCCGATTCCCAAAACCATGTAGCCGATCTGGGCGACGCTGGAATAGGCCAGCATCCGCTTGACGTTGTTCTCGAAGATCGCGATGGCGGAGGCGGCGAACATCGCAGCCACCGCCAAGGCCATCAGCATGGTGTCGAGCGGCATGGCGGTAAAGGCGAAGCCCGCGCCGAAGACGGTAAATATGAAACGCAGCAGGATATAAACCCCGACCTTGGTCGCGGTCGCGGCCAGGAAGGCCGTGACGGCCGAGGGCGCGTAGGTGTAGACGTTCGGCAGCCAGACATGGAGCGGGAAGAGGGCCAGTTTGAGCGCGGCGCCCAGGCCGAGAAATGCGAAGGCGACGAGGACGGTCCGATTCGTGCCGGGCTCGGGCAGGCGGGTCGCGATATCGGCCATGTTGAGCGATCCGGTGACGAGGTAGAGCAGGCCGATCCCGATGACGATGCTGGTCGCCCCGATCGTGCCGACGATGAGATATTGGAAGGCGGCGGTCAGGGCGCGCCGGTCTCTTCCCATACCGATCAGCACGTAGGAGGAGAGGGAGGAAATCTCCAGGAAGACGAAGAGGTTGAAGGCGTCGCCCGTCGCCACCACGCCCAGCAACCCGCACAGGCAGAGCAGATAGCAGGTGTAGAAGAGATAGTGCCGCGCCGGTTCGATTTCGGCTGTCACGCTCGCCTTTGCAAACGGCATGACGACCGATCCGATGCCGGAAACGACCACCAGGACGATGGCCGAGGTGGTGCCGATCCGGTACTCGATGCCCCAGGGTGCGGGCCAGCCGCCCAACTCGTAGACGATCGTTCCGACATGTTCTAATTGGATGAACAGGGCGATCGAGATGGCGAAGCTGGCCCAGGTCACGGCCAGAGCGAACAGCCAGGACAAGGCGGGCCGGCGAAGCAGGACGCAGAGCGGCGCCGCGATCAGCGGCAGGACGACCTGCAGGATCGGGAGGTGCTGGGTGATCGATTGAAAGATCACAGGGCCTCGTCCTGGCGCTGAATTTCGTCTTCCTCGATCGTGCCGTAGGCTTCGCGAATGCGCACGACCAAGGCCAAGCCCAGGGCGGTGGTCGCCACGCCGACGACGATCGCGGTCAGGATGAGAACATGGGGCAGGGGGTTGGAATAGACTTCGATCCCCGCTTCCAGGATTGGCGCGGTGCCGCCGACGATCTTTCCCATGGTGATGTAGAGCACGAAGACCGAGGCTTGAAAGACGTTCAGGCCGACGATTTTCTTCACCAGGTTGCCCCGCGTGATGACGATATAGAGCCCGGCCATCATCAACATGACGACGATCGCGTAGTTGTAGAGACCGGGATGAATCTCGATCGTCATAACGCGCCTTACCGTTGCCGTCCGGCGAAGGCGAAGTAGATCGTGATCATGACCGCGGCGACGGTCGTACCGACGCCGAACTCGATCAGCAGGATGCCGATATGCTGGCCCTCGATCGGATCCTTGGCCAAGACATCGTAGTCGAGGAAATTGGCGCCCAGAATCAATCCCGCGACGCCGGTACTCGCGTAAAGCAGGACGCCAGCCGCGATCAAGACGCGCACGACGTCGGGCGGGACGACCCGCATGGCGTTGTGGATGCCGAAAATCAACCCGTAGAGGATGATGGCCGCGGCGAAGATCACTCCGGCCTGAAAGCCGCCGCCCGGTCCGTAGTCGCCGTGAAACTGGACGTAGAGTGCGAACAGCATGATGAAGGGGATCATCATCTTGCCGAGGACGCGCAGGACCATGGTGCTGTTTCTCACGCCCGGTCTCCCCCTGCAGCGTTTCTGTCTTCGTCGCCGGTCGCGGTATCCGGTCCCGGCTTGCGGCTGCGCCATCGACGCACGCCCAGAAGGGTCAGGATGCCAATGCCCGCGGTGAAGATCACCGTGACTTCGCCCAGGGTGTCGTAGCCGCGATAACTTGCGAGGACGCTAGTGACGATATTGGGTAGCCCGATCTCCTCGGCCGACCGCTCGATATAGCGGGGCGCGACATGTTCGTGGATAGGCGACTCCGGGTCGCCGAAATCCGGCATGTCGGCGGTGCCGTAGATCAAGGCAACCCCGGTCAAGGCGACCAGGATGAGGGGGAAGCGCGGCAGGGCGCGGACCTTTTCGTGTTGGGTCGTCAGAGCCAATGTGCCGAGCATCAGGATGGTCGAGATGCCGGCGCCGACGGCGGCTTCCGTGAAGGCCACGTCGACCGCGTCCAGCACGACGAACAGGGTCGCCGCCAATAGGCTGTAGAACCCGCTGAGCATGACCACCGCGACCAGATTGTGCAGGCGGATGATGGCCAGGACAGTGACCGCCATGAGCGCGAGCAGGACGATGTCGATCAGGCCTTCGATGGCGGATCCTCCCTGCCGGCGGCCTTTTCCGCATCCGATGGCCCTGGCCCGGTCGAATAGATGGCCGAATCGCGCGGTTCGCCCTTGCGCCACGAGGTCAGCCCGCCGGCCAGGGCGGCCTGGGCCAGGGCATGGGTCGCGGTCGGACTCGAAAAGACAATGAAAAGCAGGATGAGGGCCAGCTTGACGGTTACCAGGGTGAAGCCCTCGTGCAGCGCCAGGCCCACCAGGATCAGGCCGGCGCCCATTGTATCTGTCACTCCGGCGGCATGCATGCGAGTGAACGTATCCGGCATGCGTAGCAACCCGATGCCGCCCACCAGGCAGAAGAAAGCGCCGGCGAGCAGGCAGGCCCAGCCGAGGATTTCCGCGATCGCGGCGATCAATCCGGGGAGGCCGCCCTCCATCAGGT
>JABIRQ010000447.1 GCA_018699755.1 Rhodospirillaceae bacterium
AAGCCGCCGCCCTTGATCTTCTCGACCTCCCAGCGCGCCCGAACCCGGAAGCCGCCCCGCCCGGTGGCGTAGGCGTCGCGGATGCTCTCGCCACTCTCGACCAGGATCCCGCCGGTCGGGAAATCCGGACCGGGAACCATCTCGACCAGCTTTTCCACGGTCGCGCGCGGGAACTTGATCAGATGCAGCAGGGCATCGCACAGCTCTCCCGCATTGTGGGGCGGGATGCTGGTCGCCATGCCGACCGCGATGCCGGTCGCGCCATTGGCCAGCAGATTCGGGAAGGAGGCCGGCAGAACGACCGGCTCCTCCTCCTCGCCGTCATAGGTGTCGCGGAAATCGACCGTGTCCTCGTCGAGGCCCTCCATAAGAGCCTTGGCGACCTCGGTCAGCCGCGCCTCCGTGTAGCGCATGGCGGCCGCGTTATCGCCGTCGATATTGCCGAAATTGCCCTGCCCCTCGACCAGCGGATAGCGCACGGCGAAATCCTGGGCGAGACGGACCATGGCGTCGTAGACCGCCACGTCGCCATGGGGGTGATACTTGCCGATGACCTCGCCCACGACCCGGGCGCATTTCTTGAACCCGGCATCCGGGTCCAGGCGCAGCAGGCGCATAGCGTGAAGCAGCCGGCGATGCACGGGCTTCAGCCCGTCGCGCACGTCCGGCAAGGAGCGTGAGACGATGGTCGACAAAGCATAGGACAGGTAGCGCTCGCCCAGCGCGTCGGCGAGCGGTGCAGTGCGGATTTCGCCCGCGGGTGTCGGATCGGTCATGACGCCTCCTGGATACTATATATGGTATCCGGTCCTGGCGCTGGGTCAAGAAATCGTATCGGCCTCGGGTATTCGCGCAAGCGGAAAACGGTCGGACAGGCGTTGGCGGGCGGCCGGAATGCCTCGGTTCTGGGGATGAAAGACGTGGCGTTCGAGGAAATGACCGGTCAGGGCGAGGCCGGCGGCGATCTCGGCCTCCCGCTCCGGCCGGGCCCGGCCCAGCAGGAAGCCCGGCAAGGTGAGCAGGCGCGCGCGATACGGCTCTCCAGCCGCCAGGGAGACGGCCCGCCCGCTGCGCGGCGAGACATATGCGAGATCGTCCGTCGATCCCGTCGCGGCGCAGGCCGAAAGATCCAAGCCGAAACCCAACTCGCGCAGCATTTCGATCTCCCAGCGGATATAGGCTTCCGCCCAGACCTCGCCCGACAAGGCCTCCAAGAGCGCGCCCAGCCCGTCATAGGCCGCCGGATGGGGTTCGCGCTCGGGCAGGGCCGCCTCCGCGACGGCGCAGGCCGAGGACAGAGCCGCGAGGCGCAAGGCGTCGTCCAGCAGCGCGGCGGCGAGCGATCCCGCGGGCTCACAGACGAAGGTCCCGAGATGTTCCGCCAGGCGCGCGCGCCACACCGCCGTGACGCGGTTCCCGGGCTGGAGCATGCCCCGTTTGCCCCGCCCCGCCCCGCCATGGACCAGGCCTGCATGACGGCCATGCCCTCGGGTCAGCAGCATGGCGATCGCTGCGCTCTCGCCATGCGCGCGCGCCGACAACACGATGCCGTCGTCGGTCCAGTCCATGCCGGCCGCCTCCTTTCCCGTCTATTTGCCCAAACCCGCCACGGAAACCCGATCCGCGAGCCCGGTCAATGTGATATCGTCCGCGAACCGCAGCCGAAACACCGCCATGCCCGCAAACAAGCCCAAGCGCTCGATCGACCCGGAACTGCGGCGCGGCGTGCCGTTGACCGTCACCTTGGCGATCGCCGTCGGCCTGCTGGTCCTGACGGGGGTCGGCGCCGTGTTGGTCATGGGTATCTATACCAGCACCGCGAACACTTTCTCCCTGGTACGGGAGAATATCGAGATCCTGATCGACGCAGCGGAAGGCAAGGTGCGCGACGAGTTGCGCCCCGCAACCCGCCAACTCCGCTATCTCAGCGGCCAGATCGCGCAACGGCGCCTCGATCCCGGCAACAGGCCCCGTCTGCAGGACCTGTTCGAGGGCGCGATGTCCGCGACGCCCCAGATCCACTCGGTCGCCTTCGTCGATACCGATTACGCCGCAATCGTGGTCGACAAGACGAAATGGGGCGTTTCGCTCTACCACAGCTCGATGGACGGAAATCCCGATGTCCGCAAGGTCGTTGAGCGGGCGACCCGGGAAAAGACCTCTCTCTGGGGGCCGCCGACCTGGATCGAACGATATGGCGATACCTTCGTTACCCTGTATCAGCCCGTCTGGCGTGACGATCTCTACCGGGGCGTCCTGATCGCGACGGTCTCCATCGGGGACCTGTCCCAGGCCATACTCGGCCTCATCCCGGGCGACGGCAGCGCGATTGGCTTCGTGCTCTACGGCCGCGACCGGATTCTCGCCCATCCGGCCCTGATCCGTAAGACTGGCCGCCAGTTCGATGAAGCGAACCCGCTGCCCGCCTTGGCGGATTTCGACGACGGCGTCCTCGCCGCCATGTGGTCGGACGAGCGCTATCCGCTCTATATCAAGATGCGCAAGGGCATTCAGGGTCATGTCGTCGACGCCTTCGGCACCAGCTATCTCTACGTCTACCGGGAACTCGACGGCTACGGGCCGGAGCCCTGGCTTGTCGGCGGCTATATCAGCCGCGATGTCATCGACGAAGAGCGCAATCGCCTCTTCCTGATGGCGGGCATGGGTGTCGGCGCGCTCATCCTCTCGCTGCTGAGCGCCGTCCTTCTGGCCCGGAACATCGCACGGCCGGTCGTCCGCCTCGCTGCGGCGGCCGCCGAAGTCAGCCGGCTGAAACCGGAGAAGGTCGATCCCCTGCCCGGTTCCATGTTCCGCGAACTCAACGAACAGGCGCGCGCCTTCAACGCCATGCTGCGCGGCCTGCGCTGGCTGGAGGTTTATGTCCCGCGCCGCCTTGTCGAACGCCTGATGACGACGGGCGCCGAGGGCGGGATGACCACGGAAGCGCGCACCGTCACGATCATGTTTACCGATATCGTCGGCTTCACCCGCTACTCGGAGAACCGCACCGCGGCGCAGGTCGCCGCCTTCCTGAACCGCCATTTCGCGATGGTCGCCGAGGCGGTGGAGGCGGAAGGCGGCACCGTCGACAAATTCATCGGCGATGCCGTGATGGCCTTCTGGGGCGCGCCGGAGGCCCAGCCCGACCATGCCGAACGCGCCGTGCGGGCGGCCCATCGCATCGCTCGCGACCTAGCCGCGTTGAATGCCCGCCGCCGGTCCGAAGGCAAGCCGCCCATCCGCATGCGCATCGGCCTGCATAGCGGCCCGGTCGCAGTCGGCAATATCGGCGCGCCCGGGCGCATGAACTACACCATCGTCGGCGACGCCGTGAACACGGCAAACCGGATCGAGCAGATCGCCAAAACGGTCATGACCCCGGAAGAGGATATCTGCGCCCTGGCCAGCGAAGCGGTGATCGACGCCCTGGACGACAATCGAAGCGAGGAACGGACCGCCACCCCGGTCGGCGAACATGCGGTGCCCGGGCGGGTCGAACCGGTCCGCATCTATCGCCTGGCCTGATCCGGCCCGACGGTTCCAA
>JABIRQ010000449.1 GCA_018699755.1 Rhodospirillaceae bacterium
CATTCCTCGCCCAGCAACAGGTCCCAGGTCGCCGGCGTGCCGCGCGAGATCGGGCGCCGCACGCGGCGACCGAGCAGCAGGTCGAAGTGCTTGGGCGCGAGGCCGAGGCCTGGCCGGATCGAGCGCAGGTTGGCCGGCGTAAAGGCGTCGCCCGCCGCCATGTCTTCGGTGACGTAGAGCGAGCGGCGGAACTGGCTGTTGCCCTTCTCGCTCGCTTGGCGGGCATAGCTCACCGCGCCCAGGGCCCGCCAGGCCAGGCGGCAGCCCTCTGCCAGGGCGGCGAACTCTGCCGGCTCGAGCGAGAAGGCGGCGTCGGGGCCGCCATCGGCACGGTCCAGGGTCATGTGTTTTTCGATCAGCGATGCGCCCAAGGCGACGGCCGCGATCGGCGCTGCGATGCCCTCGGTATGGTCGGACAGGCCGACCACGGCACCGGTCGCTTGGCCCAGATGGGGAATGGTTCTGAGGTTGCTGTCCTCGGGCGGGGTCGGATAGCCGCTCGTGCAGTGAAGCACGGCGATCTCTTTGGCCCCGGCATCGCGCGCGGTCTGAACGGCTTCGGAAATCTCCGCCAGGCCGGCCATGCCGGTCGAAAGGATCAGCGGCTTCCCGGTGGCTGCAACCCGTCGGATCAAGGACAGGTCGACGATCTCGAAGGAGGCGATCTTGTAGGCTGGCGCATCCAGGGACTCGAGCAGGTCCACCGCTGTTGCATCGAAGGGTGCGGAGAACACCGTGATTCCGAGCTCTCGGCCCCTGGCGAAGATCGCCTCGTGCCAGTCCCAGGGGGTGTGCGCCTCCTCGTAGAGCTCGTGGAGGGTGCGTCCGGCCCATAGCCCGCCCTCGATGCGGAAACCCGGCCCGTCGTGATCGATGGTGATTGTGTCGGCCGTATAGGTCTGCAGCTTGACGGCGTCCGCCCCCGCTTTGGCGGCGGCTTCGACGATGGCCAGGGCGCGCGCCGGATCGCCGTTGTGGTTGCCGCTCATCTCCGCGATCAGATAGGGCGGATGGTCGGGGCCGATGGGCCGTCCCGCGATGCAGATTTCTCGTCTCGGGCCGGTCATGGCAGCAGTCCCTCGAAGCCGCGGATCACGTGGAAGGCTTCCGCGTATTCGACGCCGGACTGCAGGCCGTGATAGCGCGCCAGGGCGCGCAGACCGGCCGCCGACCAGGGCTGCGAATCGTCCTGGACCTCGTTGCGGTACTGCAGGAAGGCTTCGATCTTGCGCTCGATCCCGTCCGTGATGTCGACATAGTGGTTGGCCTCGAACTGCCGGCCGTTCCACTGGGTCGTGCCGGGGATTTCGCAGCCCATGATCGCCACGGGCTTGCGCTTGGGCCGCCCGACGATCTTGGCGACCTCGCAGGTGATGCGGTGGTCCTGGTTCAGGTCGGTCTCGACATGGGTGACGATAAGGTCGGGGGCGAGGTCCAGGGCCATCACGGCATTGGCCAGATCGGCGACCGGCTCGCGGTCGAAATACTGGTCGTCGAAACCCAGGAAGCGCGGCGGCGCCGCGCCCAGGATTTCGCAGGCGCGGACCGCATCCTCGCGGTTGTCCTCGGTCCGGCCGCGCACGGTCAGCACGCCGTTGGACAGGATGACGACCTCGACCCGCCAGCCCGCGCGGAGCAGCTTCGGCATGGTGCCGCCGACGCCCAGGGTCTCGTCATCGGCATGGGCGACCAGGATCAGGGCGTGGCGCTCGGTCATCGTCTTCCCCATCAGTAGACGTCGCTGTCGCCCTGGCTCAGATGCCAGGCCGCCGGATCGGCGAGCAGAGGCTGCATCGGCGCTCGCCCCGTCACGAACATGACCCGGTCATGAGTCGGATCGATGCGCAGGCCATAGGAGTCGAAGGCCTCGGCGTAGGGATGGCCGGGTGGTAGCCAGGCGGTGAGCGCGGCGGCGCCGTCCCGCGCCGCGACCGCCTCGATCGCGCCGAGAAAGGCGGGCAGGCGGCCGCGCGCGGCCGCCGTTACGACCAGGTCGCAGATATGGACCAGCGGACCGTCCTCGCGCGCATAGCGCTTGAGCACGACGAAGCCGGCCCCGTCGGGTATGGCAAATCTCCGATAGATCACGCCGGGCCGCCCGTAGCGCCAGTCGATCGCCGGTCCGGTGCGCTCGACCCCGCAGGCGAGCCCGCTGTCCCGCCACACCGATGTCGCCCGGTCTCCCAAGGGTCCGGGCAGCTCCTCCAGATCGACTCCGTCGCCGGTCCTGGCGCCGACAGGGGTCTTGCCGCGCATCGGCACGGTCATCAGCGCGTGCCAGCCGTTGCGCCGGAAGCTGTTCTCCGACTGTTTGTTCGGGAAGGTGTAGCCGATATCGTCCGAGTTCCGAATGTCCTCGGCGCAAAGCCCGGCCAGGAAATTGAGATAGCCGCGCCCGCGATAGGCCGGATCGGTCATCACGTCCTGGATCATGAAACCGGTCACGGTCCGCGGGCCCAGGCGAAAGGGCTTGGCGACAGCGCCGTAGAGCGCTACCAGGCGCTCGCCGTCCCTGATCGCATAGAGGCGCGCCGGCGTTTCGCCCGGCCCGTCGAAATACTGCCAGGCCAGGTCGGCCTCGCTCCAGGGGATATGCGGCTGCACCGCGTTGACCAGGGCGAGCACGCCGTCTGCGTCGGCACGCCCGGCCATCACGACGGGCAGGCCGTCGGGCGTCTGGGCGATCGCGCCGCGGGTGGCCATCAGCATCGCCC
>JABIRQ010000490.1 GCA_018699755.1 Rhodospirillaceae bacterium
CGCCGACAATGCGGCCGAGCAACTGACCTGGGAATCCCCCCTCGGCCGCACGGTCGAGGCGATCGCCGCCCGCGAAGGCCGGCGGGTGGCCGTGTTGGCGACCGGCGATCCCATGCATTTCGGCATCGGCGTCACCCTGGCGCGGCGTTTCGGCATGGACGCGGTGACCGTGATCCCCGCGCCCGGCGCCTTTTCCCTGGCTTGCGCGCGCCTCGGCTGGCCGCTCGCCGAGGCCGCCTGCATCACCCTGCACGGCCGGCCCCTCGATTTGCTCACCCTGCATCTCGCGCCCGAAGCGCGCATCCTGGCCTTGAGCGAGGACGGCGCGACCCCCGCCAAACTCGCCGCCCGTCTGGTCGAGTTGGGTTACGGCCCCAGCGCGATGACCGTCCTGGCCCATCTGGGCGGGCCGAAGGAGCGCCGCTGGAACGGCACGGCGGAAGCCTGGGCGGCGCGGGACCTGCCCGATCTGAACACCGTCGCGATTTCCTGCCGGGCCGCACCCGGCGCGCGCGTGCTGTCCCGCGCCCCCGGCCTGCCGGACGAGGCCTATCGCCATGACGGCCAGCTCACCAAGCGCGAGGTGCGCGCCGCCACCCTCGCCGCTCTCTGCCCGTTGCCCGGCCAGCGTCTGTGGGATGTCGGCGCGGGCTCCGGGTCCATCGCCATCGAATGGTTGCGGGCCGCGCCGGGCACCCATGCCGTCGCCATCGAACGGCGGGCCGACCGGGTCGCGAATATCGCCCATAACGCTGAGGCCCTGGGGGTGCCGGGTCTTGAGATCGTGACGGGCGCGGCGCCCGACTGCCTGGACGGGCTGGCGGTGCCGGATGCGGTTTTCATCGGCGGCGGGCTGTCGAGCCCTGGCCTCGGCCGGTCCTGCTGGCAAGGCCTGGCGCCGGGCGGCCGCCTGGTCGCCAACGCCGTGACCCTGGAGGGCGAGGCCGCCCTGCATGACTTGCGCAAGGAAACGGGCGGGGCGATGACGCGCATCGCGATCGGCCGGGCCACGGCGGTCGGACCCTACGAATCCTGGCGCCCCTTGATGCCGGTCACCCAACTCGCCGCCGAGAAGCCCCGTGGCTGATACCCCCAGGAATCCGGGGCGCGTCTACGGCCTGGGGGTCGGGCCGGGCGATCCCGAGCTGATCACGGTGAAGGCCCTGCGCCTGCTGCGCGCCTGCCCGGTCCTGGCCTATCCCGCGCCCGAGACGGGCGACAGCCTGGCCCGCGCCATCGTCGCCGACCATCTGCCCGGCGATCAGGTCGAGATTCCCATTCGCATGCCGCTGGAAGTCGCGCGCTTTCCCGCCCAGGCGGTCTACGACCAGGCGGCGGAGGAGATCGGCGCGCGGGTCGCCGAAGGCCAGGACGTCGCCGTGCTGTGCCAGGGCGATCCGTTCTTCTACGGCTCCTTCATGTACCTGTTCGGCCGGCTGGCCGAGGTCTGCCCAGTCGAGGTCGTCCCCGGCGTCTCCTCCCTGACGGCTTGCGCCGCCGCCCTGGGCGCGCCCCTGGCGGCGCGCAACGACACCCTGGCCATCCTGCCCGGCCCGCTGCCCGAGGACGAACTGGCCAAGGCCCTGTCGACCGTCGAGGCGGCGGCGATCATCAAGCTGGGCCGGCACTTCGGGAAAGTCCGACGGGTTCTTGAGAATCTGGGCTTGGCCGACAACGCGCGCTACGTCGCCCATGCCACGATGGCCGATCAGGCCATTCTGCCGCTCGCCGCCGTCGATGCGGCGGCGGTGCCCTACTTCTCCATGATCCTGGTCCATCGCCGGGGGGCGGCCTGGCAATGACCACGGCCACCGATCTGCCCTCGGGGGCCGCGATCCTGGTGCTCGGCCCCAGCGCCCT
Organism: Rhodospirillaceae bacterium; assembly: GCA_018699755.1. Taxonomy (GTDB): domain Bacteria; phylum Pseudomonadota; class Alphaproteobacteria; order CADEGL01; family CADEGL01; genus JABIRQ01. Next base: position 1,861 of record JABIRQ010000490.1, read on the forward strand.
GGCAACGGCCGAGCGCCTGAAGGCCCTGCTGCCCGATTCGGAAATCCACGGCCTCGCCCGGCGGGTGGAGGAGGCCGATATCCGCTTCGACGAAGCCGGGCCGCATCTGCGTACGCTTTTCGCCGCCGGCCGTCCGATTCTGGGCCTCTGCGCCGCCGGAATCCTGATCCGCGCCCTGGCGCCTATCCTGGACGACAAGCGGGCCGAACCGCCGGTCCTGGCCGTCGCCGAGGACGGCGGCGCGGCCATCCCCCTGCTGGGCGGTCATCGCGGAGCCAATACGATCGCCCATGCCGTGGCGGCGGCCCTGGGCGGCACGGCGGCGATCACCACCGCCGGCGACCTGCGCCTGGGCCTGGCCCTCGACGCGCCGCCGCCGGGCTGGCGGCTGGCCAATCCGGACCTGGCCGGACCGGTCACCGCCGCCC
>JABIRQ010000240.1 GCA_018699755.1 Rhodospirillaceae bacterium
CCGGTCATGGACCCGCCGTTGCGGGGGCGGGTGAACTCGGTGAGCCCCACGCCCAGCAAGACGAAGAAGGCCACCACGCCACCGGCCCATGCCGCACGCTTCCCCCAGTCGATGGGCGCGGCAGGTACGCCGGCCACTGCGTCCTCGACAGGAGCGGACGCCAGGGCGTCGATGGCGGCGAGCGTCATGACGCCTTCGATAGCGTCGCCAAGATCGCGGCTGCCGACGCCGATCCCGTGTGATATCCCCCTGCCGCCACGGGCAATGAGCGAGGAGACTTCCTGCAGTCCGGTCCCCGAGGCGGAGACGATGCCAATGTCGCCCTCGGGAATCTGGTTGGCGAAGGCCAGGGGTATCCCGGCAATCAACGCCGTGCCGCAATCAGGCCCCATGAGCAGGAGACCTCGCTCGCACGCTTCTTTCTTAAGGGCCTGCTCGTCCTCGATGGAGACGTTGTCGCTAAAGACCATCGCGTGGAGGTTCTTGGCCAATGCCTGGCGCGCCTCTGCCGCGGCAAACTCGCCGGGGACTGAAATCAGGGCAAGGCCCGTTCCGGTGAGACAGTCGGCGGCGGCATTCAATGTTCTCGGCTGCCAGTTGGCGGCTCTAGCGCCCTTAGTCGAGGGATCATCGAGGAGTGCCTCCGCTTCGCTCAGCGCCGCCTCGCCGGCCCCACCGTTCGCCGCCCTAAGGGCAATGATGAGATCACCCGGCGTCGCGGTTTCCCCTTCGGCGGCCAGAAGACCCGCCTTGGCCAGGATTTGCTTGTTGGACGGAGTGCCGATCATAAGGGCTGCCGTTTCCACCTCCGGCAAGTCGGAGAGCCTTTGCGACAGCCGCATGAGGGCGACGGAGTCGAGATAGAAGGCCCGGCGCACCCGGTTGACCGGCTTGGTATCGTTCATGCGACCCCCAACTCGGCAGCTAGGGCCGCCAGCGCCTGGTGGAAGCAAGCCAGCGGTGCCCGCACGATGCCGGCGCCGACCTGTCCGACTCCTGGTTTGCGATGGGCAATGCCGGTGTTGATAGTCGGTACGATGCCGGATTCTATGACCTTGCGGACATCGATGCCGGTCGGGACGCCGGTAAAATCAAGGGAAGGCAGCGTCCACTCCGGGTTGCGGCCGGCGGTAATTTCGAACATCGCTCGCGTGTAATCGAGGGCCTCCGCCGCAGTTCCGGCGCCGACGAAGCCAGCCACCGCCGGCGAGGCCGCCATGGCGAATCCGCCCAACCCGACGGTCTCGACAATGGTGGAATCCCCCATATCGGGATTGGCGTCGTCTTCGGTGAACCCGGGGAAATAGAGGCCCTTGGGCATTTCGACGGGCGCCGTGAACCATGTATCGCCGGTACCGCTGACGCGGATCCCGAAGTCGGTACCATTGCGCGTCATGGCGGTCACAATGGAAGAGCCCTCAATGGCGCGTACCGGGTCCATGATTGCCTTACCCATGACCATGGCGATGTTGAGGAAGAACTGATCGTTGCCGCCAATGAAGTCGAGGATCGTGGCCAGCGTCTCCCGGTCGTCCACGGCACGGACGAGGGCTGGCGCCAACTGGCGCAGAAAGAGGCCGGTGCAGCCGACGTTGCGCTGATGCATCTCGTCACCCATGGAAAGGCCGCGGGCGATGATGCCCTTGAGCGGCACGCCGCCGCATTCGCGAAGCGCCGCCGAAAGGGCGGGAGCGAGGATACTGGCCAGCCACTTCAGCCGCTCCAGGACCTCGTCGTCGTTGCCGCCGAAGCGCATCACTTTGCCCAGACCCTCGTTGAGGGTTCAGTAGGCGCGGTTGCCGAAGGACCGGTTCTCGACCACCATGACCGGCATGCTCGGGGTGGTCAGCCCCGTCATCGGTCCGACCGCGTCGAAGTGATGGTTGGGGTGGAAGGTGAGGTTTCCCGACGCGGCAAGGGTTTCCGCCGCGCCAAGGTCCTCCGCCCAGCCCTCAAGGACCGCCGCGCCTGCCACGGCGCCTTTCATCGGACCGCACATCCGTTCCCACTCGATGGGGGGGCCGGCGTGCAGGACAACGTGCTCTTTCAGTTCCTTGATGACCTCGCCCGCGGGGCGCACGTCGACGAGAACGGGCTCGGCCTCGAAGATCCGCCGCAGTGCCTCGGCGTTGGCCTCTTCGATACGCTTTACCGAGACCAATTTGGAGAGAAGTTCGGCGAGCCTC
>JABIRQ010000450.1 GCA_018699755.1 Rhodospirillaceae bacterium
CGCAGCCGGGTTGGGGGTGCGCCTGCCGCTCTGGGTCGACTGCAACATGCTGACCGTGACCGAACCCGCGCCACGCTTCATGGACAAGGTGCTGACCCATATCGGTGGCATCATGTCCCTGAAGCAGCATGCCAACGGCACGGTGTTGATCGGCGGCGGCTGGCAGGGGCGCGGCAAGTTCAGCCGCCAGACCCGCGAGATCGATCCCCTGGCCTGGCTCCAGAATGTCGGCCTGGGCGCCCGCATCGCCCCGGACCTGAAAGCCCTGCGGGTGAACCGGGCCTGGGCCGGCTACGAGGCCGTGACCATAGATGCCTTGCCCCTGCTTGGCCGCCTGCCCGGCGTCGAGAATGCCTATGTCGCCGCCGGCGCGCGCGGCGGCTTTCACATGGGCCCCGCCCAGGGGCTCGTCCTGTCCCAATTGATCCTCGATGGCGAATCAAGTCTCGACATCGCCCGCTTCGATCCCGCACGGTTCCCGCAATGACAAAACAGCCATTCGACCGCCGCATCGCCACCGGGCTCGACCGGGGCGAAGCCTTCACCTTCAGCTTCGACGGCAAGCCGGTGGAAGCCTATCCCGGCGAATCCGTCGCCGCGGCGCTGATCGCCCACGGCCGACGCAAGTTCCGTGATACCCTGAAGCGCGAAATGCCGCGCGGCCTCTATTGCGGCATGGGCGTGTGCTGGGAATGCATCATGGTGATCGACGGCCGCGCCGCCGTCCGCGCCTGCATGACCCAGGCGGAGCCCGGCATGAAGGTCGAGACCCAGCACGGCCTCGGCCCGCCCGCGACGATGACGGGCGCGCCATGAACAACGCCGATCTCGCCATCGTCGGCGCCGGGCCGACCGGCCTCTCCGCCGCCCTCGTCGCGCCCCGGGCCGGGCTGAAGGTCTGGATATTCGACGACAACGCCCTGCCCGGCGGCCAGTATTTCCGCCAACTGCCGAAGCAGTACCGCAAGACGCAGAAGACCGTCTACGACAAGGAGCATGGCCGCGCGGCGGAGCTGTTCACGGCGATCCACCATCCCAACGTCACCTATCTGCCCAACGCCACGGTCTGGGAGAATCCGGACCCGGGCATCCTGGCCTTCGCGGCGGGCGAACGCTCGGGCCGGATCGAGGCCAAGGCCATCCTGATCGCCTGCGGCGCCTCGGACCGACCTGTGCCCTTTCCGGGCTGGACCCTGCCCGGTGTGGTCACGGCGGGTGGCTTGCAGAACCTGGTCAAGGGCGCGCGGGTGGTGCCGGGCGAGCGCGCGGTGGTGGCCGGCAACGGCCCCCTGCTGATGGTCGTCGCGGCGAACCTGATCCGCGCAGGGGCCGAGGTCGCGGCCGTCGCCGAGGCCGCACCGGCAAAGGCGCGCCTGTGGCGCAACCTGCCCCGCCTCCTCCACGCGCCGGAGATCGTCAAGCTGGCAGTGAACTATCGCGGGTTGATGGCCAAGGCCGGCGCGCCCTATCGCTGCGGCGAGACGGTGATCGAGGCGCGCGGCGGCGACGAACTCGAAGAGGTCGTGCTGGCCCCCATCGACACAAGGGGCCATATCGACCGCGCCAAGGCCCGCACGGTTGCCTGCGACACCCTGGTCGCGGGCTTCGGCCTCAACCCCAGCATCGAGATGTATCGCCTGCTGGGCTGCGAGGTGACCTACAATTCCTATCGCGGCGGCTGGATGCCGAAGCGCTCGGAGGATCTGGAAACCAGCATTCCCGGCATCTTCGCCGCGGGCGACGGAGCCGGTATCGGCGGCGTTGAATTCGCCCTCATCGAAGGCAAGCTGGCCGGCACCGTGATCGCCCGCAACCTGGGCGCTCTGGGCGAACGCGACGCCGCGATTCAGGCCGCGCCCCTGCGCTCCCGCCTCGAACGGTTCCGCAAGTTCCGCGTCGGTCTGGAACGGGTCTACGCCCCGCCCGCCACCTGGACCGAGCTGATGACCGAGGACACCGTCGTCTGCCGCTGCGAGGACGTGAGCCTGGGCGAGGTGCGCGAGCGCGAGGCCCAGGGCTTCACCAGCGCCTTCGCAATCAAGGGCTCGACCCGGATGAGCATGGGCCGCTGTCAGGGACGCAACTGCCTGCCCACCCTGGCCGCCCTGATCGCCGCCCGCGACGGCGTCGCGGTCGAACAGGTCGATCTGCCCCGCGGCCGCCCGCCCGCGCGCCTCGTTACTATCGGCGACCTGCTGCAGGAGGATCTGCCGGCGCCGGTTTTCCCCGCCGATCCGCACCTGCCGCGCGGCGAGGAAGTGACTTAGATCAAAGCCCTTCGTTCGCTCCGTCCGCTATGAAGGCGGCTATCCTCCGGGAGGGCGCTTCGCCGGAGCAGTCATGCGTCCATGAATATCGTATAGTTTGGGCGCGGAATTTCTCCGGATACGCGTTCCGACCTGGGAACGCGACCCAGACCAGAAGAGAGGGAACATCACCATGGCCATCAAGGACATCATTCTTCATGTCGGCGACGGCGGGTCCGCGTCCTGCGTGAACCTGGCCGGCGCCATCGCCAAGGCGCATGGCGCGCGCATCACCGCCTTCATCGAGGGCGGCGGCGCGGAAGGCAAGGCCGCCTCGATCAAGGACGCGGCGGGCGGTGCGGAGGTCGAGAGTCATAACTTCGACGGCCGCCAGGACGAACTCGTCGTCCACCATTCGCTGCATTGCGACCTGATCGTCATCTCCCAGGCCCATGGCGATCTGGCGAGCGAACTGATCGTCGGCTCCGGGCGGCCGGTCCTGATCGTGCCCACGGCGGGCAAGTTCTCTTCGCTCGGCAAGACCGTGCTGATCGCCTGGGACGGCACCCGCGAGGCTTCGCGCGCGACCCACGACGCCCTGCCGCTTCTCGCCAAGGACGCCAAGGTGAAGCTCTACCACATCAATCCGCACGACATCGGCAAGAACCCGGCGACGGAGGTTGCGACCCATCTTGCGCTCCACGGCATCAAGGCCGAAGCGGACCACACCTATTCCAAGATCCCGGCCTCGGAGACGGCGCTGTTCGGCGCGCGCTCGCTCAAGGTCGGCGACCTGCTGCTCTCGGCGGCCTCCGATATGGGGGCGGACATGCTCGTGATGGGCGCCTACAGCCATTCGCGCACGCGCGAGATGATGACCGGCGGCGTCACCCGCTCGATCCTGCAGCACATGACGATCCCGGTGCTGATGTCGCACTAGGCGGCGCGGGCAAACCTGCCGACACGGCGCCGATGAAGCTTAGATTCTCATTCCCATGGGGAACAGAGTCCGATGCTTGGATCGCCGCAAAAATCCCTCTCCCATAGGGAGAGGGTGGCGAGGCGAAGCCGAGCCGGGTGAGGGGTTTGACCGGTCCCCTCACCCTCCCGCGCCTGCGGCGTGGGTCCCTTCCCTCTCCCTATGGGAGAGGGAATTTATTTGTGGGGCTCGTCGGCCGCGGGCCGCGAAACCGACCTATTCCGCCGCCTGGCTGCCCTCGGGCCGCGCGGCCTTGGGCACGACCAGGGCGTCGAGGGCCAGGCAGCCTTCGGGGCCTACGCGCAGCGGATTGACGTCCAGCTCCGCGATGGCGGATCCCAGGGTCGCGGCGAGGACCGAGAGGCGCGCGGCCGCGTCGGCCAGCCCCTCGACATCGGCCTTGGGCCGGCCGCGCGCGCCGTCCAGCATTGGGCGGATGCGCAGGCCGTCGATCGCCGCCAGGGCCTCGGCCCGGCCGAAGGGCGGCAGCAGCAGGCGCCGGTCGCCCAGCAGTTCCATGAAGATGCCGCCCGCCGCGATCAGGATCAGCGGACCGAACTGTGCATCGTCGATCACGCCCAGGGCCATCTCGACCGCGTCCGTGCCCGCCGCCATGGGCGACACCGTGACATGCGAGCCGAGCCGGGCGACCAGATCGCTATAGGCCTCGACCACCGCCTGGCGGTTGGTCAGACCCAGCTTCACGCCGCCCTGGTCGCTCTTGTGATGGATGCCCGGCATCGCGGTCTTGAGCACGATGGGATAGCCGAGCTCCTCGACCACCTCCATCACCCCATCCATGCTGTC
>JABIRQ010000339.1 GCA_018699755.1 Rhodospirillaceae bacterium
ACTGCCGCTCCTGCGGGGTGTAGCTGTAGCTCAAGCAATTGTGCCGTTCGAGATCCTCGGGCCGGTCCGGCGCGCCGTGGCGTTGGAGATAGCCGGGCGCGGCGACCGCCACCATGCGGCTTTCCGCCAGCCGCCGCGCGATCAGGCTCGAATCGGCCAGGGCGCCGATACGGATCGCCACGTCGAAGCCCTCGTCGACGAGATCGACCACCCGGTCGTTCAAGGTCATGTCGACGCGCAGCTCGGGATAGCGTTCCAGGAAGTCGGGTATCGCCGGCGCAACATGGGCGATGCCGAAGGACATCGGCGCGTTGACCTGCAGGACGCCGCGGGGCTCCGATTGGAGATGGGTGATGGCGAGATCCGCCGCCTCGGCCTCGGCGACGATGCGCGCGCAGCGCTCGTAATAGGCCGCGCCCGCTTCGGTCAGGCTGAGGCGCCGCGTCGTGCGGTTGAGCAGGCGTATGCCGAGCCGGTCCTCGAGACGGGATATCTGCTTGCTGACGGCGGATTTCGATAGGCCGAGCTGCTCGGCCGCGGCGGTAAAGCTGCGCGCCTCGACGACCTTCGCGAAGACGGCCATGCCGGCGAGATGATCCATGACGTGCTGTGCTTATTAGTCTGTTTTAGGAAACAAAAAGTATACGAGGCGATCGTTTGAACTTCCAATAGAAACATTCCATATCTTCGCGGAACGCCGCGACAGCGGCACGGATCTCCGCCCCTGGGGCCGAACATGAGAGGCGAATATGGGCGTCATGATCGAGGGCCGCTGGCGCGGCGACCGGAACGACTTCCCCCGCGAGAACGGCCGCTTCGTCCGCCAGGCCAGCGGTTTCCGCAACTGGATCACGCCGGACGGCGCGCCCGGACCGTCGGGCGAGGGCGGCTTCGGAGCCGAAGCCGGGCGCTATCACCTATACGTCTCGCTCGCCTGCCCTTGGGCCTGCCGGACCCTGATCCTGCGCAAGCTCAAAGGGCTTGAGGACGCGATCACGGTTTCGGTCGTCGAACCCAAAATGGGCGACGAGGGCTGGGTTTTCGGTGAGGGGCCGGGCGCGACCAAAGACACGGTCAACGGCTTCGACCGGCTGCACGAGGTCTATGCCAAGGCCGACCCCGACTACACCGGGCGAGTGGTCGTGCCCGTCCTCTGGGACAAGCAGCAAGAAACCATCGTCAACAATGAATCCTCCGAGATCATCCGGATGCTGAACGGCGCCTTCGGCGCGGCCGGCGCCGAGGGCCCAGACTACTATCCCGAGGAACTGCGCGCCGAGATCGACGCGATCAACGCGCCCGTCTACGAGCACGTCAACAACGGGGTCTACAAGGCCGGCTTCGCGTCCTCGCAGGAGGCTTACGAGGACGCCGTCGCCAAGCTGTTCGAAACCCTGGACATGCTCGAAGCGCGCCTCGCCGAGCGACGCTATCTGGCCGGCGACCGGATCACCGAGGCGGATTGGCGGCTGTTCACGACCCTGGTGCGCTTCGATCCGGTCTATCACGGCCATTTCAAGTGCAACCTGCGCCGCCTGATCGACTATCGGAACCTCTGGGCCTACACGCGCGCGCTCTATCAGGCGCCCGGCATCCCCGAGACCGTCGATTTCGATCACATCAAGACGCACTACTACTGGAGTCACGCGGGCATCAACCCGACCCGGATCGTGCCCAGCGGCCCCGTCCTCGATTTCGGCGCCCCCCATGGCCGATGAGATGCGGGAGACTCCGATCATGACGTTGGACCATGTCCCTTTCGACACCCTGGGCCGGATGGATATCGACTGGCTCCAGGCGCGATATCACTTCAGCTTCGCGAATTACCGCGACCCGGAGCGCCAGGGCTTGGGGCCTCTGCTGGTCTGGAACGACGACACGATCCGCGCCGGCGGCGGCTTTCCCATGCATGGCCACCGGGACATGGAGATCGTCACCTATGTCCGGTCGGGCGCGATCAGCCATGAGGACCATCTGGGCAATCGCGGCCGCACCGAGGCCGGCGACGTCCAGGTGATGAGCGCGGGCACCGGCATCATGCATGCCGAGTTCAACCGCGAGGACGAGCCGACGACGCTGTTCCAGATATGGATCGAGCCGCGCACCGCCGGCGCCCCACCGCGCTGGGAAGCCCGCCGTTTTCCGGCGGCCGTGACGGGCGGCGGCCCCGTGGCCCTGGCTTCGGGCCGCGATCCGATGCCGGAGGGCGCGCTGTGGATCGACCAGGACGCTACCCTCTACGGCGCGACCCTGATCGCAGGCGACGGCTTCGAACACGAACTCGAACCGGGACGCCGGGCCTATCTGGTGGCCGAAAGCGGCCGCCACGAGGTCAACGGTATCGAACTCGGCCCGCGCGACGGGTTGCGCATCGCCGAGGCCGACACGATTGCGGCGCGCGCCGTCGAGGACGGCCGCATCGTTTTCTTGGATTTGCCCTGAACAGGGCCGAACGGGTTGACCAACCACCACCAAGGGGAGTGACGACATGACCGATACGAACCAGACCGGAGACGGCACGAAGCTTTTCATTCCCGCCCTGGGCGGGCTCTACTCCTGCGGTCGGGAGGCGGCCTATCCGCTGCTGAGGATCGTCGTGGGCGGCTTCATGATCCCCCATGGCTGGGGCAAGATCTTCGGTGGCACGGACGGCACGGCGCAGTTCTTCACCAATATCGGGCTGGAGCCGGCCTATCTGCTCGCCATCATCGCCGGCGCCCAGGAGGTTCTGGGCGGGTTGTGCATCGCCCTCGGCCTGCTGACCCGGTTCTGGGCCGCGGGCGCCATCATCCTGATGGCGGTGGCCATCTTCGCGGTCCACCTGCCCAACGGTTTCTCGATCATGAACGGCGGTTACGAATACGCGCTGTTCTGGATGGTCTCGCTGATCTTCGTCCTGTTCCACGGCGGCGGCCGGTATTCGATCGACCGACTGATCGGCCGAGAGCTTTAAACCGGAACCCGGCACCCCGGCCGTGTTCGCGGAGGATCGCGAGGCGGCCGGGGCCGTTTTCGTTTGCCGCCCCGACCGGCCCCTGACATAAGCGAACAGGAACCGCGCGGCGCGCGCGGCGGGCGAAGGGAAGCGGCGGCCATGGCCAGCGCGACACCATCGGCGGACGGCGGACAGTCGGCCGTCCCCGGCGTCCTGCTCGTCGTCTCGGCGCTCGCCGTCTTCAGCATCCAGGACGTCTTCATCAAGCTGCTGGGCGAGGACTATTCCGTCCTGCAGATCGTCTTCATCCGCACCCTGGTCGCCCTGCCCATCGTGCTGGGCATCACGGCCGGGACCATCGGGCTTCGCGGCCTCAGGACCGAGCGGCTGGGCCTCAACCTGCTGCGCGGCGCCTGCATGATGGGCTCCTATACCAGCTTCTATATCGCCTTGGTCGCCCTGCCCCTGGCCGACGCCGTGGCCATCGCCTTCACCGCCCCGCTGTTCATCACCGCCCTGGCCGTGCCGATCCTGAAGGAGCCGGTCGGCATCCGCCGCTGGACCGCCATCGGCATCGGTTTCGGCGGTGCGATGCTGATGATCCAGCCCGGCTTCGGCAATTTCCACCCGACCATGCTGCTGGCCCTGCTCAGCGCGCTGTTCTATGCCCTGGCGACCATGGTCACGCGCCGGCTGGGCCGGGGCGAGCCGGGGCCGCGCATCACCTTCTACACGATGCTGGTCTTTCTGGTGGCGAGCGGCGCCATCGCGCCCTGGGGCTGGGTGCCGCTGACCGACCGGGCCCTGCTGATGATGGGCGCCTGCGGCGTGATCGCCGGTTTCGGCCATTTCTTCCTGGCCCAGGCCTATCGCCTGGCCCCGGCCACCATCGTCGCGCCCTTCGAGTATTCGGCCCTCATCTGGGCCGTGCTGTTGGGCTGGCTGGTCTGGCAAACCCTGCCCGGACCGGCCATGGCGGCGGGCATGGCCCTGATCGTGGGCAGCGGCCTCTATGTCCTCTACCGCGAGCGCAAGGTCCGCCCCCGCCCCATCGTCGCCCGTCGCCCGAGGGCGCCGATGTAGGCGCGGGCGAAGCGGGGCCGGTTCGTATCGTTTCGCCTCATGCTGAGCTTGTCGAAGCATGAGGCGGTGGCACGCCGGAACACCTTGCCAACCTCACCCTTCGACAAGCTCAGGGTGAGGGGCGAGAAGCGAACAATTCAGGCCTGCGGCCTAAAACCCGACGTCGTCGCCGCCCTTGAGCGCCAGCATCTCGCGGGCCTCGTCCGGGGTCGCGATCTCCATGGACAGGTCCTCGAGGATGCGGCGGATCTTGGCGACTTGGTCCGCGTTGCTCTCGGTCAGCTTGCCCTTGGCGATGTAGAGGCTGTCCTCCATCCCGACACGGACATTGCCGCCCATGATCGCGCCCATGGTGCAGAAGGGCATCTGGTGCCGCCCGGCGGCCAGGATCGACCAGTAGAAATCGTCCCCGAACAGGCGGTCGGCCGTGCGCTTCATGAACAGCAGGTTGTCGTGGTCGGCACCGATGCCGCCCAGGATGCCGAAAATCGTCTGCACGAACATCGGCGGCTTGACCAGGCCCCGGTCGAGCAGATGGGCCAGGTTGTAAAGATGGCCGACGTCGTAGCATTCGAATTCGAAGCGCGTGCCGCAGCCCTCGCCGAGATCCTTCAGGATGCGTTCCATATCCTTGAAGGTGTTGCGGAAGATGAAGTCGCGGCTGTTCTCGAGATGCTCGCGCTCCCACTCGTACTTGAATTCCTTGTAGCGGTCGAGCAGCGGGAACAGGCCGAAATTCATCGAGCCCATGTTGAACGACGCCATCTCGGGCCGGGCCCTCAAGGGGGCGGCCAGCCGCTCCTCCACCGTCATGCCGTGGCCGCCGCCAGTGGTGATGTTCACCACCGCATTGGTCGCCTGCTTGATGCGCGGCAGGAATTCCATGAACACGGCCGGATCGGGGGTCGGCCGCCCGTCCTTGGGATCGCGCGCATGGAGATGAAGAATCGCCGCGCCCGCCTCGGCCGCGCCGATCGCGCCCTCCGCCACCTCGTTGGGGGTCAGCGGCAGATGCTCCGACATGGTCGGCGTGTGGATGGAACCGGTGACGGCGCAGGTGATGATGACTTTGCCGGTCTTGGCCATGATGTTCTCCCCCTCTCGGAACAAATCTCGGTGGGCAGTCTAGTCCCGCCTCCGCCCCCCTGTCATGCGCCCCTGTCATGCGCCCCTGTCGGACTAAGCGCCCAGATCGAACTCGACCGCGACCGGGGCGTGAAACGAGCCGGCGACCCGCTCGATGTCGAGCGCCGTCACCTCGTCGGGCAGATCGGCGTTGTCGATCTCCGACCCGAGATGCGCGCGCTTGAGGGCCGCGGAGACGAGCACATGGTCGAGCATCGTCGGGCGGCCGGCATGGAGCACCGAATAGCGCGCCTCCGCCGGCACCGCGCGCTCCAGCGCATGAAGGCGGCGGGCGAGGAGGGCATCGGAGAACGCGGCCTCGTCGCCCTCGTCGGGTCCCATGACGATGCGCAGGGGCAACTCGCGCCCATCGGCGTTGAAATCGCCGCAGACGGCGAGACGGGCCGCCGGATCGGCATCGAAGATCGTATCGACCAGGCGGCGGGCCTCCAGGGCCTGGCCGGCGCGCTTGACCGAGGCCATGAACAAGCCCTCGGCCCAGCCCTCGACGCTGCGCCAGGCGCGGCCCTCGCGCTGGCCCGGGACGGGCTGGGGGCGCGGCGCGCGCAGGTGCAGGTTCAGGACGTGGAGCGGCGCGCCCGAGGGCAATGCGAATTCGGCCCAAAGAATGGGACGGTCCCATTCCAGCGGCTCCGCCTCCTTCGGCCGGGGATCGGCGGTCGCTGGCCGGTAGCGCGGCGCCTCGACAAGCTCATGGCGAAGCTGGCGCCGCCCCCGCAGCGGAAAGCGGCCCAGGATGACGAGGTTGTGGACGTCATAGCCGCCATGGCCGCTCGGGCTCTCCGTCGTCGCCCGCTCGTAATCGGCATAGGGCGTCTCCGCCAGCAGGGCGTCGAGGGCGTCGAACCGGCGCTCATGATGCTTGCGGCCCTGGGCGTTGACCTCCTGCAGGCACAGGATATCGGCGTCGAGGCGCAGCAGGACGGGCCGCAGGGCTTCGATCCGCGCCGCCAAAGGCAAGCCGTGCCCCGGCCGGTCGTCCAGGTTTTCCAGATTGAAGGTGGCGAGACGCAGCCGCACCGGCCGCACTCAGCGTTTCAGCTTCACGCCGGCGGCCACCCGGTCCCAGGTCGTGGCGGTCAGGCCCGAGTCCCGCAGCTCGTATTTCTGGATCTTGCCGGTCGGCGTCTTGGGCAGCGCCTCGACCAGGTCGACATAGCGCGGCACCATGAAATAGGCCATGCGCGGCTCCAGGAAGCGGATCAGCTTCTCGGGATCGATGCTCCGTCCCGCGCGCGGCACGACCACGGCCATCACCTCCTGCTCCGTCTCCTCCGAATCGATCGGGATGACGGCGCATTCCAGGACCTCGGGATGGGCGTTGATTTCGAACTCGACCTCCATCGACGAGATGTTCTCGCCCCGCCTGCGGATCGCGTCCTTGGTGCGGTCGACGAAATAGAAATTGCCCGCCTCGTCGCGCATCAGCATGTCGCCGGTGTGGTACCAGAGATTGCGCCAGGCCCGGACCGTCCAGTCGTCGTGCCGCCAATAGCCGGCCATCAATATCCACGGCTCCTTGGCGCGGACGACGGCCTCGCCCGGCACGCCCGGCGGCACCTCCTGGTCGTTCTCGTCGACGATGCGCACCTCGTAGCGGTCCTCGGCCACGCGCCCGCAGGTGCGGCTGTTGGCCAGGTCGAAGCCCGAGCGCATGGGGCAGTTCATTTCGGTCCCGCCCCAGGTCGTCGAGACCAGCACGCCGAAGCGTTTCTTGAAATCCTCGATGCCGGGGAAGAGTGGCGCGGTGATGATCCGTTCGAGCGGATGGTCCGCATCGTCCGCACGCGGCTCCTGGTTGTTGACGAAATTGACCATGGCGCCGAGCAGGAAGCAGCAGGTCGCCTCGTAGCGGCGGATATCGTCCCAGAAGCCGGCGATGCTGAACGTCCCGGCGAGGACGGCCGTCGCATCCATGATGCAGGCGGCGTAGATCACCGCCCATTGCCCGGCGATATGGAACATGGGAAGCGGGCCGTAATAGACGTCGTCCGAGCGCATTTCGAGGCATTCGACCGCCACGATGGCGTATTCGAAGGCGTGGCAATGGGTGATCATTGCGCCCTTCGACGGGCCGGTGGTGCCCGAGGTGTACATGACCCCGACCAGATCGCTATGGGCCGGGCCATCCGCGATCTCGGACTCGTCCGCGCTGAACAGGTCCTCGAAGCGCAGCGCCTCGAACCGTCCCGCCAGGGAGTCGGGCAGCATCGGCTCCGTCCCGTCGGCCTTCTCGGAATAGAGGATCAGGCGTTTCACCGTCTCGATCTCATCGAGGATCACCT
>JABIRQ010000451.1 GCA_018699755.1 Rhodospirillaceae bacterium
CTCCTGGGCGACCGGTTCAGCGCCGCCGATCTCTATCTCGCCACCCTGGCGTCCTGGCGCGCGGATCTTGAGGACAAGACGGCCCGCTCCTTCGGCGCCTTCCCGCGCCTGGAAGACCATCTCGCCCGCATGACGGTGGAAACCGGTTTCGGCAAGGTCCGTGCTCAGCACGAGGCCGCGTGGCAAGAGGCGAGCTAGAGAAGCCGTGCAATTTCATCCTTCGAGACGCGCGCTACGCGTGCTCCTCAGGATGAGGAGAGAATTGTTACCTTAGGCCCCTCACCCTGAGGAGGCCGAAGGCCGTCTCGAAGGGCGTGGGGCTGCTGGGCGCGGGCCCCACTAAAGCTTCGTCGGGTTCGGCGCGTCGCCGTAGACCTCTTGCGGGTCGAAGACCTTCTCGGTCTCCTCGTAATGCAGTTTCACCGGCGTCTTTCCGGCTTCACCCAAGGGCAGGGACCGGTAGAAGCAGGAGCGGTAGCCGACATGGCAGCTCGCCCCGCCTTGGACGTCGACCCGCAGCCAGACGGCGTCCTGGTCGTCGTCGATGCGCATTTCCACGACCTTCTGCACCAAGCCGCTGGTCGCGCCCTTGTGCCACAGGGTGGCACGGCTGCGGCTCCAGTAATGAGCCTCGCCGGTCTCGACCGTGCGGCGCAGGGCCTCGTCGTTCATATAGCCGTGCATCAGCAATTCGCCCGATGCGTGGTCCGTCGTGACCACGGGGATGAGGCCGTCCTCGTCGAACTTGGGGGCCAGCTCGTCACCTTCCTCGACCTGTTCCACCGAGATGCGCTTGGCGAACATGCGCGCGTTCCTTCCGCTGCGAAATGCGGCCGAAACCTAGTTCGTCCCGCGCTCTCCGTCCATCCTTCGCGTTGACCGCCGCCCTGCGGACGGCTAGAGCAGCGGGATGAGCGACGCGGATACCCCCGGCCCGGCCCTGGTCCCGATCTCCGTCCTGACCGGGTTCCTGGGCAGCGGCAAGACGACCCTGCTGTCCAAGCTGATCAAGCGGCCCGAATTCTCGCGCACCGCCGTCATCGTCAACGAATTCGGCGAAATTTCGCTCGACCACCTGTTGGTCGAGAAAGGCGACGAA
Organism: Rhodospirillaceae bacterium; assembly: GCA_018699755.1. GTDB lineage: Bacteria > Pseudomonadota > Alphaproteobacteria > CADEGL01 > CADEGL01 > JABIRQ01. Next base: position 1,100 of record JABIRQ010000451.1, read on the forward strand.
TCGGTGGTCCAACTGCGCGGCGGCTGTTTGTGCTGCGCCATTCGGGGCGATCTGGCGGCTACGATCGAGGACCTCTTCGCTCGACGCGCGCGCGGCGAGGTGACGAAATTCGACCGGGTGGTGGTGGAGACCACGGGCCTGGCCGATCCCGCGCCCATCCTTCAGGTCCTGATGGACGATCCCGTGCTGCTCAATCTGGTGCGCCTCGACGGGGTGATTGCGACGGTCGATGCGGTCAACGGCGAGGCGACCCTGGATGCCCATGAGGAGGCGGTGAAGCAGGCCGCCGTCGCCGATCGCCTGCTGCTGACCAAGGCCGACCTGGCCAAGGACCCGGCCAGCCGCGCGGATACCGACGCCCTGGCCGCGCGTCTCGCGGCCCTTAACCCCGGCGCGCCCCTGATCGAGGCGGCCCATGGCGAGGTCGATCCGGCCCGGCTGTTCGATGCCGGCCTCTACGATCCCGCGACCAAATCGGCGGACGTCCGCCGCTGGCTGCGCGACGAGGCCTATGCCGCCAAGACCGAAGACGCGCACGGCCACCGCCATCACGACGTGAACCGCCACGACGACCGTATCCGGGCCTTCTGCATCACGCGCGACCGGCCGGTCCCCGCCGTTGCCCTGATGGTTTTCATGGAGGCGCTGACCGCCCATCGGGGCCCGGACATCCTGCGTGTGAAGGGCATCGTCAACGTCAAGGAAACGCCCGAACGCCCGGCCGTGATTCACGGCGTCCAGCACGTCTTCCATCCTCTCGCCTGGCTCGAGGCCTGGCCCGACGACGACCGCCGCACCCGCATCGTCTGCATCACCCGCGATATCGAACGGGAAAGCCTGGAAGGCCTGTTCGACGTTCTCGACCGCGAGACGGGCGGTTAGAGCGAACGTCCTGCTTGCCGCAAAGCGCCTCCGCCCCTATGAGAGAGGTGGACAGCGAAATCCTTGAGGAGAACGCGGCGATGGCTGAACGGATCGTGCGCCTGGGCCTGATCTATCCCACGGGCGGGGGCGAGTTCGAGTATTACCAGCTTGCCGAGGAGACGGATTACCGCATCCGGCCCATCGTCGTGGCGGCGCGGCTCTACGGCGACGATTTCGACCACGATCCGCCCGCCCTCAGCCGTACGGGCCAGCCCGAAAGCCTGTGTCTGACCGCGCGCAGCTTCCTGCCCCTCTCGCCCGATTCGGTCATGTGGGCCTGCACCAGCGGCAGCTTCATCGACGGCCGCGCCCATGCCGAGCGCCAGGCCGAAGCCCTGACCGAGACGACGGGCGTGCCGGCCAGCAGCACCTCTCTCGCCTTCGCCCATGCCATCCAAGCCCTGGGCCTGACCAAGGTTTCCCTCCTCGGCTCCTATATCGAGCCGACGGTCCAGGCCTTCGTCGGCTTCCTGGGGGAATTCGGATTGGGCCTGGAGGGAGTCGTCGCCCTGGGCGCGCCGGGCGGGCGCGACGCCTTCCAGTTCAGCCGCGACAAGATGTTGGAGGCCGCCCGTTCAGTGGACACGCCGGAGTCCCAGGCCATCCTGATTCCCGACACGGCGATGGCATGCCTGCACCTGGTCGAGCCTTTGGAGGCCGAGCTGGGCAAACCGGTTCTGACCGCCAACCAGGTGACGATCTGGGAGGGGCTGCGCCTGGCCAAGGCGCTGGAGCCGCTCGCGGGCTACGGCCGCCTGTTCGCGGAGACCGCCTGATTCTCGACCCCGTTGCGGCGCGGCGGATTTGGTGCGACCGTTCGATCGGGTCGCCTCCGGAATAGCGGGCGGGCGACGGGGATGAGGGAGACTCGCATGGCCGGGCAACGGCTCCGGGACTACCCCTTTTGGCGCGACCAGGCGCCGCTGCGCGCGATCGGCGAGGATGGGCCACTGCCCGGGAAGGCCGATGTCGTCGTAGTCGGCGCGGGTTTTTCCGGCCTTTCTGTGGCGCTCCATCTGGCGCGCGCCGGGCGCGATGTCGTGGTCATCGACCAGGACCGGCCGGGCGCCCATGCCAGCACCCAGAATGCCGGTGCCGTCGCCCGAACCATCCGGCACAAATTCACCGCGGTCACCAAGGAAGTCGGCCTGCCGACCGCCGTGCGCATCTTCCAAGAGGCGCAGGGCTGGCTCGACTACACCGCCGATTTCATCGAGCGCGAGAAGATCGACTGCAACTTCACCCGCGCCGGCCGCGTCTATGGCGTCCACACGCCGCAAGCCTACGACGCCGCGGCCAGGGATCTGGAAATCCACCAGAAGCATATGCCGGTCGACACGGTGATGATCCCGCGGGCGGAGCAGCATAAGGTCATCTGTAGCGACGCCTTTTTCGGCGTCCAGCATCTGCGCGACGTCGGCCAGTTGCATCCCGGGCGCTACCATTCCGGGTTGCTCGACCGGGCCCTGGCCGCAGGGGCGCGGGTCTTCGGAAAATGCCGCGCCGACGGCTTCGAACACGGGCGCGACGGCCATGTCGTGACCACGCCGCGCGGCTCAATCCGGGCCAAGGAACTGGTCCTCTGCACCAACGCCGTGACGGGAAGTCATCACCGTTTGCTGCGCCATTTCCGCCGCCGGATCATCCCGATCCTTTCCTGGACCGTGGTGACCGAGCCGGTGGACGACGCGATCATCCGCGCGGCGCTGCCGATCGGGGCCTTACAGCTCGACACCACCCTTCTCTATACCGCGATACGGGTGGTCGATCCGGATCGGCGGATATTGATCACCGCACGCCATCTTTTCGACCATCCCGA
>JABIRQ010000420.1 GCA_018699755.1 Rhodospirillaceae bacterium
CACGCCCCAGGCCGTGGTGCTGCATGGCGGCGACGGCGGGCCGATCTGGTTCGGTCGGCCCCAGGACGCGCCTTCGGCCCATATCACCACCGACCTGCCCGCGGCGGATATCGTCTCCTTCGACGAGCGGCTGATCCATCACGCGAGCGAGCACCCCTTCGATGAGCTGTGCGACCTGGTGAAGGCGCGCGGCTGGGCGAAGAGCCGGATCGGGGTCGAGAGCGACGCCCATTACTATACGGCCAAGGGTCATGCCCATCTGGTCGCGGGCCTGCCCGAAGCCCGATTCGCCGACAACGCCAACCTGGTGAACTGGGCGCGGCTGGTGAAGTCCGAGGCGGAACTGACCCTGATGCGCGAGGCCGGAAAGATCTGCACCGCGGCGATGATGCGGGCGATCGACAAGATGCGGCCCGGCGTGCCCCAGAACGAGGTGATCGCCGAGATCTATCACGCTCAGACCATGGGCGTGCCGGGGGCCGGCGGCGACTATACCTGCCTCTGCCCGCTGCTCCAGGTCGGCGAGGGCACGACCACGCCGCATCTGACCTGGACGGATGAGCCTCTGCCGAACGACGTTTTGGCGGTCATCGAAATGGCCGGGGCGCGGCGCCGCTATCAGGTGCCGAACACGCGGACTTTCTATCTCGGCAAGCCGCCGCAAAAGGTGGTGGACCTGGCCAGCGCGGTGATCGAAGGGGGCGACGCGGCCCTGGCCGCCGCCAAGCCGGGCGTGACGGGGGAGGAGGTCGAGGCGATCTGGCAAGCCGTCCTGCGCAAGCACGGCCTCAAGAAAGAGAGCCGGGTCGGCTATTCCGTCGGTCTCAACTATCCGCCCGACTGGGGCGAGCGGACGGTCAGCCTGCGCCCGGGCGAGAAGACCGTGCTGCAGGAAGGCATGTGCTTCCACTTCCAATCCGGCCTCTGGCTGGACGACATGGGCGCGGCGATTTCAGAATCCTTCACCGTCACGCCATCGGGCGGCGAACGCCTCTGCGCCACGCCGCGCGAACTGATCGTCATCGACTAGATGAAAAGGGGACAATCCCCTTTTTTCGTCAGAACACCCCGGCTTCGAGGCCGGCGGCCATGAACATGCCGAGCTCCTCGCATTCGGCAAGCCAGTCCTCCCGCCATTCGCCCCGGCACAGCAAGGGTTCGCGCACGGCTTTCCAGCGCAGGCCGGTGACGACCGATTCGACGGCGCGCTTCGTGCCCGTGCCGTCCAGCCCCGCCCGGATGTAGAGGGCGCAGGGCAGGGCGTCGGTCTTGTCCAGGCAGGGATAGTAGCTGCGGTCGAAGAAATCCTTCAGCGCGCCGCTCATATAGCCGAGATTCTCGGTCGTTCCGAGGATCACCGCCTGGGCGGTCAGCACGTCCTCCGGCCCGGCGTCGAGCGGGGGTAGATGGACCGCATCCACCCCCTCGATCTCCGGCGCCCGCGCACCCGCCAGAACCGCCTCCACCATCTTCCGCGTGTTCGGAGACGGGGCGTGGGCGACGATCAGCAGGCGTTTCTTCTCCGCCATCGGATTAAATTCGATATCAGTCGAAATATCCTGCGCGGACGGCCGCGCCGATATAATTGGTGATGCAGCGCCCGGCGGTGATGCAGGTGATGCCGCCGACGTCGCATTTCGGCGTGATCTCGTTGACGTCCATGCCGACCAGATTGCCCTTGCCGACCAAGCCGTGGATCAGCTTGCGGACCTGGTGAAAGGTGATGCCGCCGGGGGCCGGGGCCGCGACCGCCGGGGCGATGGCCGGGTCAAGGCCGTCGGCGTCGATCGTCAGATAATAGGTGCCGCCGTCCGGGATGCGGGCCAGGACGGTGTCCATGCCGTGATCGTGGACCTCGTAGGCGGTGACGATATGCGCGCCGTAGGCCCGCGCGGCCGTGTCCTCCTCGGTCCGGGCGCTGCCTTGGCCGCGGATGCCGATCTGGAAGATTTCTCCGAAATGGTCCATTTCGGAGGCCCGGCGGATCGGGCTGGAATAGCCCTCGCGCACGCCGTTCACGTTGTCGCGCCAGTCGAGATGGGCGTCGATCTGGACCAGGGTCACGTCGTCCCAGCGGTCCATCGCTCGCATGATCGGGATCGGCACGCCGTGATCGCCGCCCAGTAGCACGATTCGCGCGCCGGAATCGAAGATCTTGCGCGCTGCCGCCTCGGCTTTGGCGTAATGGGCGCCGAGGTCGCGGGCGTCGCCCGGCACGTCGCCCACATCGACCACCCGCACCGGCCTGCCGTCGAGCAGGGGGCCGCCGACATCGTAGTCGAACTGGTTGGGTCCGATGCTCAACCGCGCCGATTCCCGGCGGATCGCCGTCGGCGCGTTGGTCTGGTCGTTGGTCACTTCGTCGATCGTGTAGGGGTCGCCGTAGGGCGCGCCGAGCACCGCGACATGGGCGCTCAGGGAGTCGAGGTCGGTGTGCAGCGGGAAATCCATGAAGGTTTGGAATTCGCGCCGCGGCGGTACGGTCAGGCTGTCGGTCATCGTCGTCTCCCCCATTTGCGGTTCGGGACTCTCCTAGCATTCGGCGGCGCGGGACCGGAGTCCTTTCTCGCGCCCCTTCACGCGCCCCTTTTCGTGCCGGGAGTGGGCTTGGACGCCGGCGCGGCTGTGCGCCTATGATCGTTGCTTGCCGGAGAGGGAGAAGAGACAAATGAAATTCGGCTTGATGACGCAGATCCAGATGCCGCGGCCCTGGGATGCGGAGACGGAGCGGTGCGCCTATTGGAACGGCCTCGACCAGGCGGCCCATGCCGAGGCCGCGGGCTGCGACTATTTCTGGATCACCGAGCAGCATTTCTACGTCGAGATCGGCCATTCCTGCGCGCCGGAAATGTTCCTCGCCGCCCTCAGCCAGCGCACGACCACGATGCGCCTGGGCTTCGGCGTCATCCTGCTGCCCTGCCATCATCCCTTCCTGGTCGCCGAGCGGGTGGCGACCCTGGATATCCTCAGCAACGGACGGGCCGAGTTCGGCGTCGGGCGCGGCACGGCCGGCTATATCGTCGAGGGCTTCGGCGTTGATCCGGAGGACGGGCGAGGCATCGCCGATGAATCCCTCGAAGCGGTCATGATGATGTTCGCGGACCAGAATTTCCCCGGCTACAAGGGCGAGCATTTCGATCTGCCGCCGCGCCAGGTCATTCCCCGTCCGATCCAGACGCCGCACCCGCCGCTCTGGGCCGCGGCCTCCAATCTCCATACCTATGCCCATGCCGCGAGCCGGGGCTTCGGCGTGATCGGCGTGACCCGCAATACGCCGGAAGAAACCCGTCCCGCGGTCGATGCCTATTGGGAGGGCGTGCGCAACGCCGATCCGAAGGATTTCGCGGGCGCGGCCGCCAATCCCCATTGCGGCGCTTTCGCCATCACCTGTTGCGATGCGGACGACCGGGCCGGGCGCGCGCGGGCCTGCGAAATCGCGCGCTGGTATTACGGCGACAACGACGCCGAGCTCAACCGCCTGCGTTTCGGCTCGGCCGCCGGGGTGAAGACGGTCAACGAGAAGGTCTCCGGGCGGTCGGACGACGAGCTGATCGCCGACGCCATGGTGATCGGCGGCGACGCGGATACCTGCAGCCGCGCGGTCGAACGCTGGGCCGAGATCGGCCTCGACCAGATGGTCTTCATGATCCAGGCGGGCCCGGCCCGGCACGACGAGGTCATGCGCGCGATCGACCTGCTGGGCGAGAAGGTCATTCCCCGCTTCGCGGACTAGAAATGGCGACGGGGGAGGTGCGCAAACGCCTGGGCCTGATCGTCAACCCGATCGCCGGCATGGGCGGGCGTGTTGGCCTCAAGGGCACGGACGGGGCCGCGATCCTGGCCGAGGCACGGCGGCGCGGGGCGGTGCCCGTCGCCCATGGCAGGGCGCGCCGCGCGCTCGATGCGCTCGGGCGCGAGGACGCTGCGTTCGATCTTCTGGCCGTCGCCGGCGCGATGGGCGAGGCGGATGCGCTGGCCTGCGGACTATCTCCCCGAATCGTCGTCGTCGGCGGCGCGGAAACGACGGCCGAGGACACCCGTGACGCGGCGCGCGCGATGGCGGATGCGGGGGTCGATCTGTTGCTCTTCGCCGGGGGCGACGGCACGGCGCGCGATGTCTTCGACGCGGTCGGCGACCGGGTGGCCGTGCTGGGCATTCCCACCGGGGTGAAGATGCAGAGCGCGGTCTTCGCCAATGGCCCGGAGGCGGCGGGCCGTCTCGCGGGCTTGGCTCTGGCGGGACGCGCGACCGAAACCCGGCTGGCCGAGGTCATGGATATCGATGAGGCGGCGATGGTTTGGGGCCGCCTTTCAGCGCGCCTCTACGGTCATGCCCGGGTCCCGGTGGCGCGCGGCCTGACCCAGGCCGCGAAATCGGGGGGCGGCGCGGGCGGGGACGACGCGCTCGATGCCCTCGCCCGGCGCCTTGCCCGGACCATGGAAGTCGGCCGTCTTTACATACTCGGCCCTGGCACGACGACGGCCCGCATCCGCGCGGCGCTGGGATTGGGGAATGGCCTTTCCGGCGATCTGCTCGCTATCGACGCGGTGCGGGACGGTGCGCCGGCGGGCGTCGATCTCGACGAAGCCGGCCTCCTGGACCTGATCGACGACCGGGGCGCGAGCATTCTCGTCTCCGTCATCGGCGGCCAGGGCTTCGTCCTGGGGCGCGGCAACCAGGCGATCAGCGCCGCGGTGCTGCGCCGGGCGGGTACGGAAAATCTCGTCGTGCTGGCATCCCTGGAGAAACTACTGGCCTTGCCCGACCGGGTCCTGCGGGTCGATACGGGCGATCCGGCGACGGACCGGGCGCTCGAAGGCTATATCCGGGTGCTGACGGGGCCGGATCGAAGCACCATGATGCGCATTGCCGCCTGACGACACGAGGGGATTCATGAAGAACCGATTGGAGACCGCCCACCCGTACATGGCCAATTCCGTGCCGGCGATCAAAGAGGCGATGCTGCGCGTGATCGGGGTCGCGGGGATCGAGGATCTGTTCGAGCAGATCCCGGCCGAGCACCGCCTGAAATCGCCGCTCGATCTACCCCCGGCCCTGCCCTCGGAAAACGAGTTGCGCCGCCATGTGCTGGAAAATCTGCGCCGCAACGAGACCTGCGAGGAGAATTTGAGCTTCATCGGCGGGGGCTGCTGGCAGCACCATGTTCCCGCCGTTTGCGACGAGATCGCCGGGCGGGCCGAGATGATGACGTCGGTCTGGGGCACGCCCTATTCGGATCACGGGCGCAGCCAGGCCTGGTTCGAGTTCGCCAGCCTGCTGGGCGAACTGGTCGGCTGCGAGGTCGTCGGCCAGCCGGTCTACAGCTGGGGCTACGCCGCCGGCCACGCCATCCGCATGGCCGCGCGCCTGACCGGCCGGCGCCAGGTCCTGCTGCCGCGCCTGATCGACCCGGAGCGCCTGTCGGTCATCCGCAATCTGTGCGAACCGCTCGAGATGGCGAGCCATATCGAAATCGTCGAAATTGGCTTCAACGACGAAACCGGCCTGCTCGACCTCGCCGATCTCGAAGCGAAGCTTTCGGACCGGACGGCGGCGGTCTATTTCGACTGCCCCTCCCATCTCGGCCTGATCGAGAGCCGGGGTGCCGAGATCGCGGCCCTGGCCCGGCGCCACGGGGCCGAGACCATCGTCGGGGTCGATCCGATTTCCCTGGGCGTGCTGGCCGCGCCGCCCGTCTACGGCGCCGACATCGTCGTCGGCCCCATGCAGCCGCTCGGCATCCATATGAACACGGGCGGCGGGGTCGGCGGCTTCATCGCCACGCGGGACGAGGCGCGCTACGTCCATGAATACCCGACCCTGCTGATCAGCGCCGCGCGCACGCCGCACGACGAATGGGCCTTCGCCCTGTCCTGCGCGCACCAGACCTCCTACGGGCTGCGCGAGGAGGGCAAGGACTGGACCGGCAATTCGGTGAACAACTGGGCCATCGTGAACGCGGTCTACCTAGCGCTGATGGGCCCCGAAGGCATGCGCGAGGTCGGCGAGCTGATCGTCCAGCGCGCCAACTACGCGGCGCGGCGCCTGGCCGGAATCGACGGGGTCGCCCTGCGCTTCTCCGGTCCGGTCTTCAAGGAGTTCGTGCTCGACTATGCCGGCACGGGCAAATCGGTGGCGGCGGTCAACGAAGGGCTGCGCCGCCACGGCATCTTCGGCGGCCGCGGGCTCGGCGAAATGGGCTCCGGTTTCGAAAGCTGCGCCCTGACCTGCGTGACCGAAATCCACAGCCAGGCGGATATCGACCGCTTCGCCGAAGCCCTGGTGGCGGAGGCCGCGCGATGACCGAAGCGACCAAACAAAGCAAACTCCGGCGCTATCACGCCGCCCGCTGGGACGAGCCGGTGATCCACGAGATGGGCCATCCGGGCCGGCGTGGCGCTGTCTTCTCCCAGGCCGAGGAGGGGGTGCGCGCCGCGGTCGGCGATGCCGCGGACCTGATTCCCGAGGCGATGCGCCGCCGGGAAGCCCCGGCCCTGCCCGAGATGGACGAATACGACGTGCTGCGCCATTTCATCCATCTCTCCCAGCAGACCCTGGGGATGATGGGGATCAGCCTCTTCGGCACCTGCACCATGAAATACAATTCGCGCCTGATGGAGGGGCTGACGGCCCGGCCCGAGGTGCGCGCCGTCCACCCCCATCAGGACGAAGACACAATGCAGGGCACCCTGGCCATGATCCACGGCCTGGACCGCATCCTGCGTGCGCTCTCGGGGATGGACCGCTTCGTCTTCCAGGCGGGCGGCGGGGCCGACGCCGCCTATACCCATTGCTGCGTCACCCGCGCCTATCACGCCAGCCGGGGCGAATTGGAGCAGCGCGACGAGATCGTCACGACGATCCAGACCCATCCCTGCAATGCCGCCACGGCGGCCACGGCGGGCTTCAAGGTCGTCACCCTGATGATCGAGGAGAACGGTTATCCCTCCCTCGACGCCCTCAAGGCGGCTGTGTCGAACCGCACGGCCGCGCTGATGATCAACGACCCGGACGACATGGGAGTCTACAACCCGGAGATTCGGGAATGGGTGCGCATCGTGCACGAGGCTGGCGGTCTGTGCTTCTACGACCACGCCAATTTCAACGGCGTGATGGGCAAGCTGCGCGCGCGCGAGCTCGGCTTCGACGCCTGCATGTACATGCTGCACAAGACCTTCGGCGCCCCCAAGGGCAACGGCCCGGCCGTCGGCGCCTATGGCTGCACCGAGGCGCTGGCGCCCTTCCTGCCGAGCCCCCTGGTGGTCGAGGACGAGGGGCGTTACCGCCTCGACCGCGACCGGCCGCAAAGCGTGGGCAAGATCCGCGAGTTCTGGGGCAATGTGCCGGTGATCCTGAAGGCCTATGCCTGGGCGCGGGCGATGGGGGAGGCGGGAATCGACGAAGCCTCGGACCTCTCGGTCCTCGCCAACAACTACATGGAGAAGGGGCTGCTCGCGATCCCTGGTGTCACCAAGTCCCAGCCGCACCTGACCCAACGGCGCCTCGAGATGACCCGCTACAGCGTGGGAAAGCTCCAGGAGGAGACAGGGATCGGCATCTTCGATATCGCCAACCGCATGGTCGATTTCGGCATTGATGCGCCCTGGCTGGCGCACGAGCCCTGGCTGGTGCCCGAGCCCTTCACGCCCGAGGCGGGGGAGCTGTGGTCGAAAGAAGATATCGACCAGTGGATCGCCGTTCTGGCCGAAGTCGCGCGCGAGGCGCGGGAGGAGCCCGAGACCGTCAAGACCGCCCCCCACAACCAGGTCGTCCACGCTTTCGATCCCGCGCCCCTGGAAGACCCGGACCATTGGGCCATGACCTGGCGCGCTTGGCAGAGGAAGCACAGGAAGGGAAAGCATGACTGAAACCAGCGACTGGCGGCTCCCGATCGGGCATACGCATCATCTGGCGGCGACGGCCGGGCCGTTGACCTTCGTCGGCGGAGCGGGGGATTTCGACGCGGCCGGCGCGATCCGCAATCCGGGCGATCTGGGCGGGCAGATCCAGGGGGCGATGGCCAATCTGGCCGAGGCCCTGGCCGCCGAGATGTGCGATTTCGACGATATCGTCCGCCTCAAGGCCTTCTTTACGGCCGAGCCGGGCGAGGCGGTGCGCGACGACTGGGACGTGATCGCCGCCCTGGCCCGCCATATCGGCGCGGACCCGCTGCCCGCGATCAGCACCCTGCCGGTGCCCATGCAGCCCTTTTCCGGCCAGCGCATCCAGCTTCAGGCCATCGCCCAGCGCGCCTGGCGCGGCCTCGAGGACATCCGCGTCGTGGAACGGCCGGTGCCGCCCGGGCGCGGGGACGCCTTCGGCGGCCGTGCGCTGACCGGCGGGTTGCGCGCCGGCGAGTTCATCGCCGTCTCGAACCGCACCGCGGCCGATGCCGAGGACCGCATCGCCGATCCCGAAGACGGCGCGGCGCAGAGCCACGCGATCTTCGACATCCATGAGGCGACCCTGGCCGCCCTGGGCGCCTCGACCCAGGATTCGGTCAAGCTGGAGGGCTACTACTTCGGCACCACGCGCGAACAATGGGCCGGCATGGCCAAGGCGCGGGCCAGCCATTTCCGCGAGCCGGGCCCGCCGGCGACCATGGTGCCCTGTCAGCGCCTCCACCCCGACGGCGCGATGACCAAGATCGAACTGCTGGCCATGCGCGAATCGCGCAACGGCTTCGACAAATACATCCCGCGCGAGGACCATTGGCCCGCCCGCGTCTGGGACTGGCCCATTCCCTTGCCCTATCGCCAGGCGATCGGGCTGCGCGACACGATCTGGCTGGGCGGCCAGGTGCCGTCGGAGCCGTGGAAGAACACCGGGCTGCGCGTCATGCCGGGCCGCCTGTTGCCCCAGACGCGTTTCACGATGAGTTATATCGAGGACCTGCTGCGGCCCTTCGGCCGCCGGCCCGCGGACCTCAAATTCATGGTCTGCTACTACACCTCGGACGGCACGGCGGCGGTGACCGAAGCTTTCGTGCGCACCCTCGCGGACTGCATGGGCGGCGCGTTGCCGCCGATGACCCTGGTAGCCCAGCCGATGATGCACACGCCCGAGAACACGGTCGAGATCTGGGGCGTCGCCGAGGGCTGAGCGGGGCATATTCGGGCAAAAGGAGAATCGCCATGCGCTTCGTCGCCGCGATGATGAAACACGAGACCAATACCTTCTCGCCGGTGCCGACGCCGCTGGCGAGTTTCGCGGTCGGCAGCCCGGGCGGCGAGCCGCCGGAGGGCGACGCCGCGATAGAGGCCTTCGGCGGCACCAACACGGGGATCGCCGCCTATATCGACCTGGCGCGCGAGGCGGGGGCCGAGCTGGTTCTCACCGCGGCGGGCAACGCCGCGCCGAGCGGGCCGGTGGCGGACGCGGCCTTCGAGCATTTCGCCGAGCGGGTCTGCGCGGCGGTCGAGCGGGGCTGCGATGCCCTGTTCCTGGACCTCCACGGCGCCATGGTGACGGAGAGCCGCGACGACGGCGAAGGCGCGTTGATCGACCGGGTGCGGGCGATCGCGCCGGACCTGCCCGTCGCCGTCAGCCTGGATTTCCACACCAACATGAGCGCGGCGATGCTCGACGGCGCGACGGTCATGACCGGCTACCGCACCTATCCCCATATCGACATGTACGAGACCGCGGAGCGGGCCGGACGCATTCTGCTGCGCATGCTGGACGGTAAGGCCGATCCGCGCATCGTCTGGGGCAAGCGGCCGATGCTGACCCACACCCTGCGCCAGAGCCCGGCGGTCGCGCCGATGAAGCCGATCATGGACCGGGCTCGCACGGCGGAGGCCGACGGCACCGTGCTGGCCGCTTCGGTCTTCGGCGGCTTCCCGATGGCGGATATTCCCCATGTCGGATTGACGGCCGTGCTGGTCGCCGATGGCGAAAGTGGGATCGAACGGGCCGAGGCCTTGCGCGAGTCCCTGCTCGACGAGGCCTGGGAGAAGCGCTCGGATTTCGTCTACGAGGTCGAGCCCTTGGCGGATTCGATCGCGCGGGCGAAGACCCTGGAGGACGGGCCCATCGTTCTGGTCGACCACGGCGACAACGTCTTCTCGGGCGGCACCGAGGACGTGATGGCGACGGTCGAGGAGGCGCTGCGCCAAGGCTTGTCGGACATGGCCGTGGGGCCGATCTGGGACCCGGAGAGCGTGCGCGCGATGGTCGCGGCAGGGATCGGCGCCGAGGTCACCCTGCGCCTGGGCGGCCGGACGTCGATGCCGGCCTTGGGCCTGCAAGGCCAGCCGCTCGAAATTTCGGGCCGGGTGCGGCGCATCACCGACGGCCGCTATGTCGTGACCTGTCCGATGATGACCGGCCTGACCCTGGATCACGGCACCAGCGCCGTGCTCGACACCGGCCAAGCCGAAATTCTCGTCTGTTCGGAGCGGATGGAGGCCTTCGATCTCGGCGTGTTCCGCCATGCGGGGATCGAGCCGACGGCCAAACGCTATCTGCTGATCAAGTCGCGCCAGCATTTCCGCGCCGGCTTCGAGCCGATCGCGAAGCATATCGTGCTGCTCTCGGGCCCCGGTGTGACCAGCTCGGACTATTCGCTCTTCGACTTCCGCGCCGTGCCGCGGCCGCTCTACCCGCTCGACCGGGACATGACGCTATAACCAGCCCCGAAAACGACTCCATCGAAACGACAGCGGGCGCGACCGGTGGCCCGTCCGCGCCCGCGCGCCGTTCGGTCGCTCGACGATCAGTCGAGGATGACGAGGTTGTCCGCCGCGGATTTTCCGTTCCGGCCCGGCACGAGGTCGTACTGAACCTTCTGGCCCTCGTTCAGGGTCGAAAGGCCGGCACGCTCGACGGCCGAGATGTGGATGAAGGCGTCATTGGAGCCGTCATCGGGCTGGACGAAGCCATAGCCTTTGACGGAATCGAACCATTTCACGGTTCCAACGGTCATGATTGCCCCTTTCCTGTTCGCGGGATTTTTCGGAAGTTTTTATAGCTCGGGTGTGGAATCGACTCGGGATGAAATTTTTGAATGAAGTGATGCATCGCGCGCAATCCGGGATATGGCCGGTGCGATCTACCCGTTAGATGGTGATGCTGCTGTTGCCGTTGCGCCAGACGGCAAGGGCCTTGCACTTGCCGCAGATGCGCTCGCCCGCCCAGGCGCTTTCGAAGGTCTCGCTGCACATGAGGCAGGTGCGAGCCTTCGCCTTGTGCACCCTCTCGGGCACAAGGTCGGCCCCGTCCTCGGGGAGCGCTTCGCTGGGTCGGGCTGACGCCCTGGAAAGATCGATTTCGGACACGGCAACAAACCTTCCTTGGCGCCGGCCTTGGCCTCACAGCCAAAGGCATGGCGGCATGACCGGCAGATTTCCGCCTTCCACGCGCAACTGGAGCAAACGGAGATCGAATATGACAAGACGGCCAATTGACAGCCCCACCGGGACCCATCGCGCGATCACACGCCGTCTGCCTCTTTATCGCGCGTCCCCTTTATCGGAGTCAAGCGGAGTCCGATTCCGGCCGGTTGTGAACGAGCGCTCGGTCGGGTTCTTGACTCGAATCACCGGCTTCGTCAGATTCCCCGACCGAGCGATCAGTCGGATTATTTGACGGGAAAGTTGCCCTGGATACGAGCGCGTTCCTCGAAAGCCACCGCAATGGGTTGGGCGCGGTGCTCGGCATCGAATTCACCGATGCCCGGCCCGACCGGGTCGTGGCGCGCATGGCGCTCGCCCCCGCCCACTATACCCGCGGCGACGTCGTCCATGGCGGGGTGATCATGGCGATGGCCGATTGCTGCGGTGCCTATGGCACGGTCCTCAACCTGCCGCCGGGCCACACGACGGGGACCATCGAATCCAAGACCAATTTCATGCGCCGGGGGGAGGGCGCGGAACTGATGGCGGAATCGACCCCGGTGCATCTGGGGCGGACCCTTTGCGTCTGGCGCACGGCGGTGCGGCGCGGCGCCGGGCGGCCCATCGCCGAGATCACCCAGACCCAGATCGTGATGGCCGAGGCGTCGGAGGATTCCGGCACGGCGGCGAATGCCGCGCGCGGGAAGACCGATGCGGAGGCGGGCGCGGAGTCCGTTGTCGTCGCCGACCGCAAGCGCCAGATTTTCGAGGGCGCGAGCCGGGTGCTGTCCGAAAAAGGCTATGCCGCGGCGACGATCCGCGAGATCGCGGCCGCGGCCGGCATGCCGGTGCCGACGATGTACCAATATATCGAACGCAAGGAAGACCTGCTGTTCTTCATCTATGAATCCTTCATGGCCGACTACACGGCGGCCTTGCGCGCGACCGTCGCGGCAGCGGCAACGCCGGACGCCAAGCTCGATGCCGCGCTGAAGGAGACGATTGCCAATTTCGACCGCAATCACGAATACATAAAGCTGATGTTCCAGGAGACTCGGGCCCTCGCCCCCGAGGCGCGCCGGCGGGTCTATGAGCTCGACGGTCGCTATATCGCGGTCTGGCGCGAAATCCTGGCGGGCATCGTTCCGGTGAACGGCGCGGCCCCGGCCGATCCGGCGCTGATGGCCAATTTCATCTATTTCCTCTGCACCGTCTGGCCTCTGCGTCATTGGGCGATTGCCGATCACGGCCGCGCGGCGGTGGAGGCCGCCTTGTCCGCCTTCGTCAAAGGCGGCCTCGGCTTGACGCTCGAGAACCCGCAGGAGACGAACCATGGCTGAGGGAACCCTGGTGCCGGCATGGGAAGGATTGTGGGACGAGGACGACGAAGGCGCATATCTCGTCGGCGGGCGCTGCGGCGCTTGCGGCGGGCTGGCTCTCGGCCTGCGCCCGATCTGCCCCCATTGCCATCGGGAGGGCACCCTGGTTGCGGAAGCGGTGGGGCGGCGCGGATGCCTCTATTCGGCGACGGTGATCCACCAGGCTCCGCCGGGTTTCGAGGCGCCTTACCGGGTCGGCTATGTCGATATCGGCGAGGGGTTGCGCGTCTTCGCCCATGTCCAGGCCGGTCAGGACGCGCCGGGGGCGGGCAACGCGGTCGCCTTGCACATCGCCGCAGTGAAGACCGCTCCGGACGGCCAAGCTCAAAGCGGCCCGTTTTACGCCGCCGCGGAGGGAGACGCGAAATGAAGTTGCGCCGCGCGGGAATCATGGGGGTCGGCCTGACCCCCTTCGACAAATACGACGACGTCCCGGCCGAGGTGATCGCCCAGCGCGCGGTCGTCGCCGCCCTGGCCGATGCCGGGGTCGCCCTGGCCGATATCGGCGCGGTCTACGCCTCGCATCTCTATCAGGGCGAGGTCTTCGGCCAGCGGGTCCTGCGCGGCCTGCGCGCGCCCGAGGTCCAACTCGTCAATGTCGAGAACGCCTGCGCCGGCGGGTCGAGCGCGGTGCGCGCCGCCTGGCTGTCGGTCGGCACGGGGGAACACGATCTCTGTCTCGTCGTCGGTGCGGAGAAGATGGGGCGCGGCCTGATCGCCTTTTCCAGCGCCGATCTGGAACTGACCCTGGGCAACACGGCCCCGGCGCAATACGCCCTGGCCGGCCAGCGCCACATGCACGAGTTCGGCACCACGGCGGAGGATTTCGCCCGGGTCGCGGTCAAGAGCCGCCGTCACGGCGCGCTCAACCCCAACGCCCGTTTCCGCGAGGAGGTCGCGCTGGAGGAAGTGCTGGAAAGCCGACCCATCGCCGACCCCATCACCCTGCTGCAATGTTGCCGCAACGGCAGCGGCGCGGCCGCCGTCGTCATCGGGTCCGAATCCTGGTGCGCCAAGAGCGGCGGCCCGAATGTCTGGATCGAGGGCTCGGGCCTGCGCTCGGTCATGGGCGATGCGACGGAACGCGACCTGACGAATTTCGGCGCGACGCGGACCGCCTCGGCCGCCGCCTACGAGATGGCCGGCATCGGTCCCGAGGATATCGACCTGGTCGAGCTGCACGACGCCTTCACGGTTGGCGAACTCCTCCATTGCGAGGGGCTCGGCCTGTGCCCCAAGGGCGAGGGGGCCCGCCTCGTCCGCGACGGCGAGACCGGACTGGGTGGGCGCGTGCCGGTCAATGTCTCGGGCGGCCTGATCTCCAAAAGCCATCCCGTGGGCGCCACCGGGGTCGCCCAGTTCGCCGAACTGACCTGGCAACTGCGCGGCGAGGCCGCGGGCCGTCAGGTCGAGGGCGCGAAGACGGCGCTTGCCCATTCTCAGGGCGGCACCGGCCTGGAGGCCGGGGCCACCTGCGTCACCATCCTGGCCCGCGGCTGAGCCGCCGGTCCCGAAGATTAAGAAGATAGGGAGTCGTTGCCATGAAGTTCATGTTCTTTTCGGAAGCCGAAACCCTGCACGGTGCGTCGTATCAGGTGCGCTACCGCGACCTGATCGAGCAAGTCATTCACGCCGAGAACTGGGGCTTCGATTCCTTCGGCGTGTCCGAGCAGCAATACGCCATCGGCGGCATCTCCACCGCCTGTCCGGAGGTGCTGTACGCCTATCTCTTTCCGTTGACCAAGACCCTGCGTTTCGCCCACGCGATCACGCTCCTGCCCAAGAATATGAACCATCCCCTGCGCATCGCCTCGCGCACGGCGGTCCAGGACATCCTGTCGAATGGACGGATCGAACTGGGGGTCGGTCGCGGCAACACGACCCTGGCCCTGCGCGCCTTCGAAGTCGACCTCGAGACGAACCGGGCCGAGGTCAACGAGGGCATCCAGATCCTCCAGAAAGCCTTCACCGAGGACCCGTTCATGTTTTACGGCGAGCACTACAACATCCCGCCCCGCTCGCTTGTGCCCAAGCCGATCCAGCAGCCTTATCCGCCCCTGCATATCGCCGCGACCAGCCCGGAGTCGCACATCATGGCGGCAGAGCTTGGCGTCGGGGTGTATAGCTGGTCGAACTTCATGGGTTACGATGCCCTGGCCGAATCCCTCGCCGCCTTCCACGCGGCGGCCGAGAAGACAGCAGCGAGCGGCAAATACGTCAACCGCAGCGCGGGTGCCCTGCTCCAGGGCTATTGCGCCGAGACGGACGAGATCGCCCGCGAGGAGGCCGGCGAAGGCAACCTCAAATGGCTGCAGATCGCTCTCGACGGCTATCCCCGCCTGGCCAAGATGGCGGAAAGCTATTCCTACATGGCCAAGGTTCAGGAGGTCTCGAAGCAGGCGACCAATCTCGACTATTTCCAGGAAGGCTCGGGCGCAGCCGTGTTCGGCTCGCCGGAAAGCTGCATCCGCTCGATCGAGAAGCTGCGCGACTGCGGCGTCGATACCCTGGTGCTGCGCATCGACAGCGTGCCCCACGACAAGATCATGAAGTCGATCGAGATGTTCGGCCGCCATGTCATCCCGC
>JABIRQ010000454.1 GCA_018699755.1 Rhodospirillaceae bacterium
CCTCCGGCCCGGGCTCCCGCCCGGCCCTCCAGCCGACAGCCATGGTGGCGTGACGAACGTGATGGGAAACCCGACCGGCAGGCACCCAGTGTAGCTTAAATCCTCGTCAAACCTGTCCAACGGATGGGGAGTAGCTCAAAATCACGGCAGTGGGGCGCGGAAACCCTGATTTGGCTCTTGATCGTTGGAGGAGTGTGCGGAGCTACAGGTGCTTTGGCGCGGATCATAAGCAATTTCTTGATTGTTGCGTGCTATCGGGCTGAGAAACACCAATTCGACCCTAAGACATGGTGGCCATACTATGTTCTCTTGGTTCCATTGGGCTTTTTAATGGGTTTGTTTGTTACAGTGCTCGTAAAATCCAACTTGCTATTTGTCGAGAATCAGTCTCCATCTGGAAATTTGTGGTGGGCCGGGCTAAGTATTATTGTAGGTTTTGTTGCGCTTGACGTTGCTGAGCGACTGAAATCTTTGGGAAAATCTTTTTTTGGCGAAAGGAAGGATTAGCGAGAATTGATTGGATGTAGAAACCGACCCATTAATCGGTGCAAATGTTCGCGGTACTTCGACAGAATCTTTCGCAAAGGGGGTTAGTCGAAGTTTCGACTAACCCCTCTCCGAATTGGCTCCCCGGGCCGGACTCGAACCAGCGACCCAGCGGTTAACAGCCGCTTGCTCTACCAACTGAGCTACCGGGGACCAGTGGCCGGCGCGCGTCAGCGCGGCGGAGGGCGAACGTATGGAGTCGGCCCGATTCGGTCAAGAGGCTCGGTCCGGTCTTTCCCAACTCCCGATCTCGCCCGCGGCCCTTGCCAAGGCGGGGTGGGGCGGCACAATGCGCGCCTGCACGGGAGGAGGGGGATGGCGGCGATGATCGGGCGGGGCGCATGACCAAGGTCGTCGGGTGCGATGTCGGGGGCACGTTTACCGACCTGATGCTGATCGACGAGGACGCGGGGGCGATCCGCGTCACCAAGGTGCCGACCACGGTCGAGAACCAGGCCTTCGGGGTGCTCGCTGCGATAGAGGGCACGGGCGTGCCGCTGGGCGAGATCGATTCGATCGTCCACGGCACCACGGCCACGACCAACGCCCTGCTCGAACGCAAGACGGCCAAGGTCGGCGTGATCACGACCGAGGGCTTCCGCGACATCCTGGAACTGGGCCGGCGCACGCGGCCCAATCCCTACGGCCTGACCGGCACATTCCGGCCCCTGGTGCCGCGCGATCTGCGCCTGGAGGTGGCCGAGCGGATGAGCGCGGAGGGCGAGGTCGTCACGCCGCTGGACGAGGACGCGGTGCGCGCGGCGGCGCAAACCCTGGCCGGGATGGGCTGCGAATCCCTGCTGATCCATTTCTTCAATTCCTACGCCAATCCCGCGCATGAGCGCCGCGCCGCCGAGATCGCCAAGGAGGTCTGGCCGAACCGGCACGTCACCGCGGGCAGCGACCTGGTGCCCCAGTTCCGCGAATACGAGCGCGGCGTGACGGGCGCGGTCAACGCCGCGATCCGCCCGGTGCTCGACCGCTACATCGCGCGCCTGCGCGAGGAACTGGCGGGGCGGGGCTACGGCCACGACCTGCTGCTGATGCAGGGCAACGGCGGCACCGTCTCCTCCTCCATCGTCGCCGACGCGGCGGTCCATACCGTGCTCTCTGGTCCGGCCGCCGGGGTGCGGGCGGCGGCCTATACCGCGACCGCCGCCGGCCTGCCCAACGTCGTCACCTACGACATGGGCGGGACGAGCTGCGACGTCGCCCTGATCAAGGAGGGCGTGCCCCAGGTCACCAACGAGTTCCATCTCGAATACGCCATGCCGATCCATGTCCCGATGGTCGATATCCGCACCATCGGCGCGGGTGGCGGCTCGATCGCCTCGGTCGACGATGCCGGGCTGCTCCAGGTCGGCCCGGAAAGCGCGGGCGCCAATCCCGGCCCGGTCTGCTACGGAAGGGGCGGGCAGCGGCCGACCGTGACCGACGCCAATCTGGTTCTCGGCCGGCTCAATCCCAAGGGCTTGCTGGCGGTCGATTCGCCGGTCTCGCCCGAGGATGTGGCGGTGGCGCTGGAACGCGATGTCGGCAAGCCGCTGGACCTCGACGCCCAGGAAGCCGCCTCGGCCGTCATCCGCATCGCCAACGACAAGATGGCCGGCGCCCTGCGCATGGTGTCCCTGAGCCGGGGCGAGGATCCGCGCGATTTCGCGCTCTTCGCCTTCGGCGGCGCGGGCCCGGTCCATGCAGTCGCCCTGGCGCGCGAGTTGGCGATCCCCAAGGTGCTGGTGCCCGTGCGCCCGGGCATTACCAGCGCGCTCGGCTGCC
>JABIRQ010000214.1 GCA_018699755.1 Rhodospirillaceae bacterium
AAACCCGCGGCCGCTCGGATGGCGCGGTCCAAGGCGACCGCGGCGAAGGCATCCGCAAAGGCGAAGAAAGCGCCGGCCAAGGCCGGCATCACCTTGGTCAAGCAGTCGGCCAAGACCGCCTCGACCCGGCTCGACGATTGGGGTCCGGTGGGCTTGCCCGAAGGGCGCAAGGTCTCGAAGCTCCGTGGCAAGCGGCTGATCGACCCGTCCAAGGTCAAGGGCCCCAGCATGGGCGTCTGGGAATGCTCGCCCGGCAAATGGCGGCGCCAGGTGAAATCGGCGGAGTTCGCCCATTTTGTCAAAGGCCGCGCGATCTTCCACGCCGATAGCGGCGAGGCGATCGAGATCGAAGCGGGCGATGCGGTCTATTTCCCGGCCAACACCAACGGCATCTGGGAAATCCTGGCCACGGCCCGCAAGAACTTCATCCTGGTCTAACCGGCCCCGATGCGGCAGGGCGGTCTTGCCGCCCGGCCGTCCCTTCGGGCAAGGTTTCGCCAAGTGTTTGGGGGAGGGCGGCGTGAACCGGCTCAAGGAACGGCTCGGTCGAGACGAGGCCTGTCTCGGCCTGCTCGTCACAATGCCCAGCGTGCCGCTTGTTCAAGTGGCGGCGCAGAGCGGCCTCGACTGGCTGTTCATCGATATGGAGCATGGGCCGATCGGGATCGAGAGCGCCCATGCCATGGTCGCCGCGACCCAGGGCACCGACTGCGTGCCCGTGATCCGCACCCCCCATGCCGAAACCTGGTTGAGCCAGCCCGCCCTCGATTCCGGCGCCTTCGGTATCGTCCATCCGATGATCAACGACCGAGCCATGGCCGAGGCGGCCGTGCGCAGCCAGAAATACCCGCCCGAGGGCGCGCGCGGCGTCGGGCCGTTCTACGCCGCCGCCCGCTTCGGGCTGGCCCTGCCGGACTACCTCGCGGTAGCCAACGAGTCCGTCCTTTGCGTGGTGCAGATCGAGCATATCGACGCGGTCGCCGCGATCGACGAAATCCTCGCCGTGCCGGGCATCGACGTCGCCTTCATCGCGCCCTTCGACCTGTCGATGAGCCTGGGCGTGCCGGGGCAGCGCGACCACCCGGACATGGTCACGGCGGTGCAACGGGCGGAGGAACGCATTTGCGCCGCCGGTCTGGCGATGGGCGGCCTCGCCGGCTCGCCCGAGCAGGCGAAGGCGATGATCGAACGGGGCTATCGCTTGATTCTTGTCGCGGTCGATGTCGGCTTGATCCAAGCTGGCTTGACTGCGGCGTTGGAGGAAATCCGGCGCTAGGCGTCGATGAGGGAGGGAAACCAGGGCATGACCCGCGATCCGCGTTATGACGTGTTGTTCGAGCCGGTGAAGATTGGCCCGAAGACGGCCAAGAACCGCTTCTACCAACCGGGCCATTGCAATGGCATGGGCCGCATGCGGCCGCGCGGCCATGCCCGGATGCGCGGGATCAAGGCGGAAGGCGGCTGGGCCGTCATCAACACCGAGCATTGCGGCTTTCATCCGAATGCCGAGATGTATCCGGAATCGGTGCTGACCCTTTGGGACGACAAGGATATCCCGATCCTGGCGATCGCCGCCGACGCGGTGCATGAGCATGGCGCCCTGCTCGGCGTGCAGCTGCCCTATTCCGGCGGCTTCTTCGCCAACCGCCTGTCGCGCGACGTGCCGATGGGCCCGGCCGACCGGCCGGTGCCGGAATTCGATCCGGTCCAGGCCCGCGCCATGGACAAGCGCGATATCCGCGACATGCAGGGCTGGTTCCGCGCCGGTGTGCGCCGCGCGCTCAAGGCCGGGGTCGATATCATCCAGGTCTCGAGCCAGTTCTCCTCCGCCAGCTTCCATATGATATCGCGCCGCAACCGGCGGAACGACGAATACGGCGGCAGCATCGAGAACCGGTGCCGGCTGCTGCGCGAGTTCATCGAGATCGCCAAGGACGAGACCAAGGGCGAGGCGGCGGTCACGGTGCGGGTGATCATCGAGGAGCTGATCGGCGAGCGCGGCCTGATCGCGCACGAGGACGGCAAGGCCATGATCGAAATGCTGGCCGAACTGCCTGACCTGTGGGACGTGGTGATCGGCAACTGGGAACAGGATTCGCCGCCTTCGCGCTTCGCCGGCGAAAACATCCACGAGCAGTATTTCAACTTCATGAAATCCGTGACCACCAAGCCGGTGGTCGGGGTCGGGCGCTTCACCTCGCCCGACACCATGGCCTCGCTGATCAACCGTGGCGTGCTCGACATGATCGGCGCGGCCCGGCCGTCGATCGCCGATCCCTTCATTCCCAAGAAGATCGAGGAGGGCCGGCCCGAGGACATCCGCGAATGCATCGGCTGCAACATCTGCGCCTCCAATCATTTCCTGGGAGTCAACTACCGCTGCACCCAGAATCCCACGGCGGGCGAGGAGCATCGTCGCGACTGGCACCCGGAGATCGTCCCGCCCAAGGGCTCCGGCGATTCGGTCCTGGTCGTGGGCGCCGGGCCGGCGGGACTGGAAGCGGCACGCGCCCTGGGCCAGCGCGGCTATCAGGTCGTCCTGGCCGAAGCGACGACCGAACTGGGCGGGCGCGTCACGCGGGAAAGCAAGCTGCCCGGCCTGGCCGAATGGGCGCGGGTGCGCGACTGGCGCATCGGCCAGCTCCACAAGCTGCCCAATGTCGAGATCTACCGGGACAGCGAACTGACCGCCGAGCAGATCCTGGAATTCGGCTTCCAGCATGTCGCCCTGGCGACGGGCTCCTTCTGGCGCAAGGACGGCTACGGCCGGGTCAACGACGATCCGGTGCCGGGCAGCGAGGGCGCGCACGTGGTCTCGCCCGACGACGTGATGGCGGGGAACCTGCCCGAGGGGCCGGTCGTGGTCTTCGACGACGACCGCTACTACATGGGCAACGTGATGGCCGAGGTCCTGCGCAAGGCGGGCCGGGAGGTGACCCTGGTCACGCCCGATGCCGACATCGCCGCCTTTTCCAAGATCACCCTGGAGATGGACCGCGTGTACCGGCACATGGCGGAGATCGGCGTCGAGATGATCACCCACCACAATCTGGAGGAGATCGGCGAGGGCCAGGTCCGGTTGCGCCATGTCCGCACGGATCGCGAAATGACCTTGCCGGCCGAAGGCGTGGTGATGGTGACGGCGCGCCTGCCCAATTCGGGCCTGTACGACGCCCTGATGGCGGACGAGGCCAAGCTGGCCGAAGCCGGGATCAAGTCGGTCACCCGGATCGGCGATTGCAACGCCCCGGCGGCCATCGTCCACGCGACCTATGCCGGGCACCGCTACGCCCGCGAGTTGGACACCGCCCCGTCCGACCGCCTGTTCCGCCACGAACTGCCCTATCTGCACGCGGAGGCGTGAGGAGAACATCGCCGTTATTTTTGACCGTCATTGCCCGGCGAAGCCCGGGCAATCCAGCCGGCGCTCTGGATGCCCCGGGCTTCGCCGGGGCATGACGATGGGGCGGGATAGGATAAGGGGGCGGGTATTCTCAAGAGTGGCGGCGCTGTCTTGCGGTCTGGGGCGATTCCGGATGAACTGGGCTTCTGTCCCGGCAAAAAGGGAGACTCTCCATGCGACTCGAAGGCTCATGCCATTGCGGCGCGGTGCGGTTCTCCTGCGAGGCCTATGCCCCTGCGCCCTACATGCATTGCTACTGCTCGATCTGCCGCAAGGTGGCGGGCGGCGGTGGCTTCGCGATCAATCTGGGCGCGCACGCCGACAGCCTGGCGGTCGAGGGCGAGGACCATGTCAGCGTCTATCGGGTTCGGCGGGAAGACGGCCGGTTGGGCACCCCGCGCCGCCATTTCTGCAAGACCTGCGGCTCGATGCTCTGGGCCTGGGACGAGACTTGGCCCGATTTGCTCCATCCCTTCGCCGGCGCCATCGACACGCCCCTGCCGAAGGCACCCGAGCGGGTCCACATCATGCTCGACTCCAAGGCGCCCTGGGTGCCGGTGCCCGAAGGGAAGGGGGAGCGGCATTTCCCCGAATACCCTGACGAATCGCTCGAGGATTGGCATCGTCGCCACGGTCTGTTGAGCGGAGAAGACGCGTGACCGGCTCGCCCCTCGAAGGCCGCCGCGCGGTCGTGACGGGCGGGACGCGCGGCATCGGTTGGGCCATCGCAACGCGCCTGCGCGACGACGGGGCCGAGGTGCTGACCACCGGAACGAGTCCGGACGGCGCGGGGCCGGAGGGCTGCGCCTATCGCCCGGTGGATTTCACCGATCTGGACAGCACCCGCGCCTTCTGCGGCGCGGTCCGGGATTTCGCACCGCTCGTGCTGATCAACAACGCCGGCGTTTCCAAGCCCGAATCCTTCGCCGAGATATCGCCCGAGGAGTTCCAGCGCGTACAGGACATCAACCTGCGCGGCACCCTGATGACGACCCAGGCCGCGCTGCCGTCCATGCGCGTGGCGGAGTGGGGTCGCATCGTGTCCCTGGGCTCGATCCGCCAGCAGATCAGCCTGGCGGGCCGGGCGAGCTATTCGGCCGCCAAGGCGGGGGTGGACGGCCTGACCATCGGCCTCGCCGCCGAGGTCGCGAAGGAGGGCGTCCTCGCCAATGTCGTCGCCCCCGGTTACATCGACACCGAGATGACGACGAGCATGTACGCGCCCGACCAGATTGCCGCGCTGGCGGCTTCCATCCCCATCGGCCGCTTGGCCAAGCCCGAGGAGATCGCCGCCTTCGTCGCCTGGCTGGCCGGGCCGGAGAACAGCTATATCAGCGGCCAGACGCTCTTCATCGACGGCGGCATCACGAGAGTCTGAGCCCGAGCGACAGGAGGACCGATATGTCCGACGATCTCTGCCGGATGACGGCGGCGGAACTGCTCGAGAAATTCCGCGCCAAGGCGGTCTCGCCCGTCGAGGCGGCGGAGGCGGCGCTGGCCCGTGCGAAGACGACCGAGCCCGCGCTTAACGCCTTCATGCTGCTCTGCGAGGAGGACGCCTTGGCCCAGGCTCGGGAGTCGGAAGCGCGCTGGATGAAGGGCGCGCCCCAGGGGCTGGTCGATGGGTTGCCGACCACGGTCAAGGACCTGTTCCAACTCGATGGCCATTCGACCCGGCGCGGCTCGCTCACCACGTTGGAGGATCCGGCCACCGAAGATTCCCCCGCCGTCGCCACCCTGCGTCGCCATGGCGCGGTTTTCATCGGCAAGACCACGACGTCGGAGTTCGGCTGCCTGGGCGTCACCCATTGCCGGGTCTCCGGCGTCACGCGCAATCCCTGGGATCCCTCGAAGACGCCGGGCGGGTCGAGCGGTGGCGCGGCGGCCAGCGTCGCGGTGGGCGCGGGCACCCTGGCGATCGGCAGCGACGGCGGCGGCTCGGTCCGCATGCCCGCCGCCTTCACCGGCATCTTCGGCATCAAGCCGACGGCCGGGCGCGTGCCCTATTTTCCGCCAAGCGCCGTGGGTTCCAATTCCTGCGTCGGCCCCTTGACCCGCACCGTCGCGGACGGGGCCTTGATGCTGCGCGCGATGGCCGATCCCGATCCGCGCGACTGGATCGGCGCGACCACGCCGGCGCCCGACTACGTGGCGGAGATGGAAGGCGGCGTGAAGGGCCTCCGCATCTGCTACAGCCCGACCATGGGCTATGCCAAGGTTGACGAGGAGGTGGCGGCGGCGACCCGGCGCTCGGCCGAGGAATTCGCTGCCCTGGGCGCGATAGTGGAGGAGCGCGACAGTCTGTGGGACGACCCGCGCGAA
>JABIRQ010000209.1 GCA_018699755.1 Rhodospirillaceae bacterium
CCACCTCTTCAGCATCGCCAATTGGCGGTTGCTCGATTCGGCCATTCTGGCGTGCCCGCGCGGCATGGCGATCAACTATCACGACTCGCCGCTGCCGGCCTATGCCGGCGGCAATGCCACGGCCTGGGCCCTGCTCCACGGCGAAGCCGAGCATGGCATCGCCTGGCATCGGATGACGGAACGGGTCGACACGGGCGATATCCTGGCCCAGCGCCGCTTTCCGATCGAACCGGGCGAAACGACGGCGAGCTTGAACGCCAAATGCTACGAGGCCGCCGTTGCCGCCTTCCGGGATCTGGTCGAAGGCCTGGAAACGGGAAGTCTGCGTCCGGTTTCTCAAGCCAAGGACGGCGCGTCCTATTTCGCCCGCTTCCGGAAACCGGAAGGCGGCGGGGTTCTGGACTGGCGCCGCGAGGCGATCAAACTGGAGCGGCTGGTGCGCGCCTGCGATACCGGGCCGCGCCGCAATCCCTTCGCTGCGGCCAAGCTTCTGGTCGGGAAGGGCGCCTGGCTCGTCCGCGCGGCGGTAGCGGTCGGCGACGAAGGGGAGAACCAAGCGCCCGGCACGGTGACGGCGATCGGCGAGGGCAGGGTCGAGGTCGCCACGGCGCGGGGCCGGTTGAAACTGACCCGCTGCGACGCGCTCGACGGCTCGGCCGAATCCCTGGCGGAAACCATCCGCAAGCTCGGCCTGGGCGTCGGCAGCATCTTGCCGATGTTGGACGATGACACTCTCCGCCGTCTGGATGAAAGCCTGGCCCGGAGCGGACGGCACGAAACGCGCTGGGCCAATCTTTTGGCCGGTTTCGAAGCTCTCGACCTCCTGCCGCCGCCGCGCGATACCGGCCGGCCCGAGGGGCGGGAAACCGACACGCGCTACCGCAGGGCATCTTCCAGCCTGCCGGCCGGACTGACGGGAGAACGGGCGGGGGCGGCGCTTGCGCTGTATTTCCTGCGCCTGGCCGATCGCGAGAGCATCGACCTGATGGGCGTGCCCGATCCGGAACCCGATGCCCTGGCGCCGCTGGTGGCGGAAGCGCTGCCGGTCCGCCTGGGCGCCGGTCGCGCCACGCCTGTCGCGACGGCCTTGGCGACCCTCGAAGCGGATCTCGCCACGGCTTGGGAGCGCGGCGCTTTCCTGCGCGATCTGCTATGGCGCTACCCGGACCTTCTTGGTATCGGCTCGACCCTGCCGGCCTCGCCCTTTCTGCTCATGCGCGGCGCCGCAGAGGCGCGTGCGAACACGGTCGTCTGCGGGCTGGCGGCGGGCGAAGTGCAGTTCGCCGTCGACAGCTGGCGCTTCGATTTCGGCGCTGTCGAGGCCCTGGCGCGCCGGTTCGAGTCCTTTGCCGCACAACTGGATGCCCGGGGCGATACGGCCGTCGGCACCCTTCCCCTTCTGCCGGAGGCTGAGAGGGAGACGGTCCTCGTCGCCTGGAACCGGACCGAAAGACCGACCGAACGAGAGACGCCTCTTATCCGCCGGATTGAGGCCCATGCCCGGGCGACTCCGGACGCGGTGGCGCTGGACGATGGCACCAACCGCCTGGGCTACGACGCACTCGACGCCTGGGCCGGGCGGCTCGCGGCGCGGCTCGCCGAGGCCGGTGTCGCCAAGGGTGGGCGTGTCGCCGTCCTGATGGATCGCGGCCTAGATCTGCCGGCCGCCCTGCTCGGCGCGCACAAGGCGGGCGCAGCCTATGTTCCGCTCGATCCCGTCCATCCCGATGACCGACTCGCCGAGATCCTGGGCGATTGCGCGCCGTCCGCCATCGTCTCGTCTCCCTCCCAGCTCGCGCGGGCTCGACGGCTGGCCGGAAGCGTGCCGGTGATCGACGCCGATGCCATGCGCGAAGGGGGGGTGCCGGCAGCCGATCCGACGCCGCTCGGCGCAATGGACATCGCCTATGTCATCTACACCTCGGGCTCGACCGGAAAGCCCAAGGGCGTGGCGATCAGCCACGGCAATCTCGTGAACTATGTGGAATGGGCGGCGCGGCAGTATCCGGCATCGCCAACCGACACCTTCGCGCTCTTCACCTCGATTGCTTTCGACCTGACCGTCACCTCGGTCTTCGTCCCGCTGGCGACGGGCGGGACGGTGCGGGTCTATCCGGAGGAACGGCCCGGCGCGCGCCCGGTCGTGCTCGAGGTGTTCGAGGATGACGCAGTGGATGTGGTCAAGCTCACCCCCGCGCATCTGTCGCTGGTTCTGGATGCGGGACTGGTGCCTGGTCGCATCCATACCTTGATCCTGGGTGGCGAGGATTTGCCGCGCGGCCTCGCCGCGAACGCGCGGCGTGCTTTCGGCGACCGCGTGACCTTGTGCAACGAATACGGACCGACGGAAGCCACGGTCGGCTGCATGATCCATCGCTTCGACCCGGATGTGGACAAGGCGGCCTCCGTGCCGATCGGCAAGCCCGCCGCGAATACCACCCTCTATATTCTCGACGGGGCGGGTCTGCCGGTGCCGCCGGGCATCGCCGGCGAGCTTCACATTGGCGGGGAGGGCGTTGGCCAGGGCTATCTCGGCCGGCCCGATCTGACGGAAGAGCGGTTCCTGTCGGACCCTTATCGCAAGGGTGGCCGGATGTACCGCACCGGGGATCTCGCCCGCTGGCGCGAGGACGGGGTGATGGAGTTCCTCGGCCGCATCGACGGGCAGGTGAAGCTGCGCGGCATGCGGATCGAGACCGGCGAGGTGGAAGCGCGCTTGCTGGAGCATCCGGAAATTGCGGGTTGCCTGGTCGAGTTGCGCGCGCCGGGTGTGGCGGCGGGCGAGATGCGCCATTGCCGAGCCTGCGGCCTGCCGGAGAACTACCCGGGCGCGGATCTGGACAGCGCCGGGCAATGCGCGACCTGTCGCACTTTCGAGCGTGACCGGCCGGATATGGAGCGCTATTTCCGCTCCCTGGACGATATGGTCGACCTGTTCACCAGTGCGCGGATGCGCAGCGGCGATGGCGGGGCCGAGGGCTACGACGCCCTGATGCTCTACTCGGGCGGCAAGGATTCGACCTATGCCCTGTACCAGCTCGTGCGCGAATACGACCTCAAGGTCCTGGCCTTCACCTTCGACAACGGCTTCATCTCGGACAAGGCCAAGGAGAACATCGCCCATGCGGTGGCCGATCTCGGCATCGAGCTGGTGACCGGCGAGACGCCGGAGATCGGCTCGATCTATCGCGACAGCCTCGAGCGCCACGCGACGGTCTGCAACGGCTGCTTCAAGACGATCTACACGATGGGCGTGAACCTGGCGCGCGAGCGGGGCATCCGCCATATCGTCACCGGCCTGTCGCGCGGCCAGATCTTCGAGACGCGCCTGGCCGATCTTTTCGCACAGGGAGTCCGCGAACCCGAGCAGATCGAGGCCGCGGTCCTCAAGGCCCGCCAGCTCTATCACGCCCAGGACGATGCGGTCAGCCGGGCGCTCGACGTCTCTTATGTCCGTTCGGACGCCGCCTTCGACGAGGTCGAATTCGTCGATTTCTATCGTTATTCCGACGCCAGCGTTTCCGAGATCTACGACTACATCAATCGCAATGTGAACTGGGTGAAGCCGGAAACCGGCGGCTGCTCGACCAACTGCGTCATCAACGACGCGGGCATCTTCGTGCATGGCAAGAAGCGCGGCTTCCACAACTACGCCTGGCCCAACAGCTGGGAGGTGCGGCTCGGCCTCAAGAGCCGCGACGAGGCGATCGCCGAACTCAACGCGCCGATCGACGAGGGCCAGGTCCGCAGGATCTTGACCAGCATCGGCTATGGCCTCGACAGCGACGCATCGGCCCCGGAGCGCGAATTGGTCGCCTATTACCGCGGCGCCGACGGGCGCGGCGTCGTGGGCCTCAAGGAATGGCTCGCCCGGTCCTTGCCGGACGCCATGATCCCTAGCCATTTCGTGCCCTTGCGCGAGTTCCCGCTGACCCCCAACGGCAAGATCGACCGCCGCAAGCTGCCGCCCCCCGGGCGCAGCGAAAGGCGGGGCGGGAACGGCCGCGCGCCGGGCACGGAGACCGAACGGACCCTCGCCGCGATCTGGCGCGAACTGCTCCATGTCAACGCCGTGGGACTGGAGGACGATTTCTTCGACCTCGGCGGCCATTCCCTCTCCGCCTCGCGCCTGATCGCCAAATTGCAGACGGAAATCGGCCTGCGCCTGCCGCTGCATCTGATGATGGATCATTCGCGACTCGGTGAGCTCGCCGGCGCGGTGGACCGCTTGGGCGTCGTCCGCTCCCCCGTTCCCTCGGGCGCGATGGCGGGAGCGCGCGAAGAGGGGGTTCTGTGAGGCCGGTCGACGCGCTGCTGGCGGATCTCGGCAGCCGGGATATCCGATTGTGGGTGGAGGACGGCCGTCTGCGCTTCAATGCGCCGGAAGGCGCAATGACGGCCGATCTGCGCCAGGAACTGACCCGGCGAAAGGGCGAGTTGGTTGATTTGCTGGGCACCCCGCCCGCGGGGGAGAAGGCTCCGGCGACCGCGATCGCGCCGGATCCTGCCCATGCCGGCGATCCGTTCCCCCTGACCAATCTGCAGCGCGCCTATTGGATCGGCCGAAGCGACCCCGACAGTTTCGAACTGGGCGGCGTGTCCGCCCATGTCTATTTCGAGCTGGAGGGCGAAAAGCTCGACCTCGCACGGTTGGAATGGGCCTGGAATACGCTGGTAAAGCGCCACGGCATGCTGCGCGCGGTGGTCGACGCCGACGGCATGCAGCGCGTTCTCGCCGAGGTGCCGCCCTATAGGATCGACACCGCCGATCTGACGGCGGCGGGCGCGGAGGCGATCGCGGCCCATGTCGATTCCGCCCGCGCCGATCTTTCGCACTATGTTGCGCCAGCCGATGCCTGGCCGCTCTTCGTCATTCGCGCCACTCGCCTGCCTAGGGACCGTGTGCGGCTGCATGTCAGCTTCGACGGGCTGGTCTTCGATGCCTCCTCGATCCTGCTGCTCGCGCGCGAGGCTTGGACCCTCTATTCCAGCGGGCGCGACGATCTGCCGCCCTTGAGTCTGGGATTCCGCGACTATGTTCTGGCCGTGGCCGGGGCGGAGGAAAGCGAAGAGGGTCGGCGCGCCCGCGCCTATTGGGAAGATCGGCTGGACGGCCTGCCCGCCGCGCCCGATCTGCCCCTGGCGAAGCCGCTCTCGACCATCGGCATTCCGCGCTTCTCGCGCCGGGCCTTCCGCCTCGACCGCGATCGTTGGGGTGCGCTCAAGGCCCAGGCGCGTGAGGCCGGCCTGACCCCCTCGGCCCTGCTCGTCTCGGGTTTCGCCGATATCGTCGCGCTCTGGGCGCGGGAGCCGAAATTCACCATCAACCTCTCCCTGTTCAATCGCCTGCCGCTGCATCCCGAGGTCGATTCCGTGGTGGGGGATTTCACCACCCTGTCTCTGCTCGAGATCGACACGACGGCGGAGGACGGTTTCGTCGAACGCGCGCGGGCCGTGCAGTCGCGCCTGTGGCAGGACATGGACCATCGGGCGGTCGACGGGGTCGAGGTCCTGGGTTGGCTGGCCCGGCGGCGCGGCTGGATCGGCAGGGCGGCGATGCCGGTCGTTTTCACCAGCGCCCTCGGCCTGGACGGGGTGGAGGACGGCGAGCGGGATCTGAACCCCTTCGGCAAGGTCGTCCACGGCATCAGCCAGACCCCCCAGGTCCTGCTCGACGTTCTGGCGATCGAGCATCAGGGCGCCTTGCATTATGCCTGGGATGCGGCGGAAGACGCCTTCCCCGAGGGCATGCTGGACTCGATGTTCGACGCCTATGGCGAACTGGTCGAGGCCCTGGCGTCGGAGAAGGGTGCCTTGGGTCGGTTCGCGCGGCCGGTTTTGCCACCGCCGGCGCCGGAGCCGCCGGTATCTCCGGTTTCGGATGGTCTTCTGCAGACGGAATTCCTGCGTCGGGCGGCCGAGAAACCGAATGGGGTCGCGCTGCTGACGGCCGCGCGCGAGTTTAC
>JABIRQ010000236.1 GCA_018699755.1 Rhodospirillaceae bacterium
CGGCATGGACCCGCCGGGTCGCGCCCAGGGTGTCCGCGAGCTGGCGGCCGACCTGGGCGATTTCGGACACCGGCAGGAAAGCGGCCATGGCCAGCAGGGTGAGCAGCGGCAGGATGCCCGGTTCGATAGCCCCATTGGCGGCCAGGACGCCGCCGGTGACGACGACGGCGACGCCGCCGAGGCCAGTGGCCAGCTCCTGCAGGTTCTGCTGCAGGGTCAGGTCGCGGAACAGGGGCATGCGGCGCTCGACATAATCCCGGACCTTGGCCGAGAAGGCGTCGCCCCGGGTCTCGACCTGCTGGAAGGCGACCACTTCGGCCAGGCCCTGCACGGAATCGACGGCATGGGCGTTGAGGTCGCCCAGGGATTCGCGGGCGCGTGAGCCCAGATCGTCGATCCGCTTGCGCACCAGCACCGGATGCAGTCCGGCGAAGACCAAGAACGGCAGCAGGGCCAGGGCGACGGGCCAGCCGAACCAGGCCAGGACCGCCAGCACCGTGGCCGGGATCAGCACCGCGACGAAAGCGGGCGCGATGGTATGGGCGAAGAAATACTCGACCATCTCGATATCATGGGTCGCGACCCCGACGAGGTCGCCGGTGCGCCGGCGCAGGAGATAGGCGGGGGCGAGGCGATCGAGCTTGCGGAAAAAAGCCACGCGCATTTCGCCCAGCAGGCGATAGGCCATGTCATGGGCCAGCCAGGATTCCGTCCAATGCAGAATTCCGGCGAGGGGCGCGAGAACGCCGAGGGCGATCAGATAATCGCTGAACGGCTCGCCCCGCTTGACTGCCAGCACGGCCAGCGCGCTGACCACGCCGATGCCGATGAAAGCCAGGACCCGGGTCACGCCGAAGAAGAAGGTCGCGGCCAACTGGCCCTTGCGCGGCGCGATCATACCCATCAGAACGCGGAAGACCTTGAGCCAGCCCATGCCTTCGGCCCGCAGGATGGCGTCGGTCGGCTCGGTCAGCGGCACCGCCGCCTCCTCGGCCGGGGTCTTGTCCCCCCCGATCAGGATATCCCATCCGGCCGCATCGGAATCCTTGCGGCCCTCGGCGGCCTGGGCGCTCATCAGGTCGTGGTAGTAGCCCCTGCGCGCCATCAGCTCCTTGTGGCTGCCGGATTCCGCGATATGGCCGCCGTCGATCACCAGGATGCGGTCGGCGCCGATCACGCTGGACAGGCGATGGGCGATGATCAGGGTGGTGCGCCCGGCCATCAGCCGCTCCAGCGCCTCCTGGATCACGGCCTCGTTCTCCGCATCGACGCTGGACAGGGCCTCGTCGAGGATCAGGATCGGCGCGTCGCGCAGGATCGCCCTGGCGATGGCGATGCGCTGGCGCTGACCGCCCGACAGGCGCAAGCCGCGTTCGCCGACGATCGTGTCGTAGCCCTGGGGCAGGCGCGAAATGAACTCATGCGCATTGGCCGAGCGCGCGGCGGATTCCAGGTCCGCCCGGCTGGCGTCGGGCCGGCCCATCAGCAGGTTTTCCGCGACCGTGCCATGAAACAGATAGGTGTCCTGGTTGACCACGGCGATCTGGTCGCGCACGGCGTCGAGCGGCAGATCGCGCAAGTCCCGCCCGCCGATCGCGATCCGGCCCGAATCGGGATCGTAGAGGCGCAGCAGCAGGCGCACGATGGTCGACTTGCCCGATCCGCTGGGCCCGACGATGCCCACCCGCTCGCCCGCCTTGAGGGCGAAATCGAGCCCGTCATGGGCCTCGCCCCGGCCGCCGGGATAGGAGAAGCGGACATCCTCGAAAGCGATCGTGGGCTCGAGCCGCCCCACCGATTCGGCGGGCGCCCCGTCCCTGACCAAGGGCTTCGCCGAGAGCAGGCGAAAGATGCCCTCGGCCGCCGCCATGCCGATCATGCCCTGATGCAGCAGCGAACGCAGGTCGCGCAAGGGGCGGAACACCTCGGTTCCCAGCATCAGGACGATCAGCAGGGTCAGCAGTTCCATCTGGCCGTCGGCCACCCGGATCGCCCCCCAGCCGAGCGCCACCGCCGCGCCCAGGGCGATGCCCGTATCGGTTATGCCGCGCGCCAGGGTGTTGGTGCCCAGCACCCACATCGTGGTCTTGAACAGGGTGTCGGAGCGGCGTTCGAGCAGGGCGGCGCGCGCCTCGCTCTGACCGAAGGCCTTGAGGGTGGCGAGACCCTGGATCGAATCGAGGAATTCCGAGGCGAAGGCTTCGTAGGCCTTCTGGCGCTCGCCGCTCTTCTCGGAATCGAGCCGGTGCCAGAGCGCGGGCGCGAACAGGGTCGCGAGAGCGGCGACCAGCAGGATCGCCGCAATCGGCAGATCGAGGAAGGCGACGAAGACGAAGATCAGAACCGGGGTCAGGGCGGCGACGAAGAACTGGGGCAGGTACTGGCCGAAATAGGTTTCGAGCTGCTCGACCCCCTCGACCATGGACAGCAGAACGTCGCCCGTGCGCGCCACGCCGAAATGGGCCGGCCCGAGCGCCGCCACATGGTCGTAGATGCGCCGGCGCACCTGGCGTTGGACCCGGGAGGCAGTCTCGTGCGCCACCATGGCGCGCTGATAGTCGAGAAAGGCGCGGAGCGCCATGAC
>JABIRQ010000363.1 GCA_018699755.1 Rhodospirillaceae bacterium
CGGTCTCGATTCCCTCGGGGTTCTTCATATCGACTGCGACAGATTTCCGGCCGCGATTGAGCAGATCGGAGCCGTGTGGGCGCGGCACGCCCAGGCCGGACGGCTCCCGCCGATCGACGCGCACGACCTCCGCCCCCAGATCCGAGAGCAGCATGGCGCAGAATGGGCCGGGACCGATTCCCGCCAGTTCGACGACCTTCATGCCTGCGAGCGGTCCCATCGATTCCTCCCTATCCCCAGATCAGACGTTAGCGGCCCGGGCGGCTCCCGTCATCCGTCGCGGGGCCCGCTTTTCAGGGCCAGGCGCGTCACATGGCCCATCTTGCGTCCGGGCCGGGCCTCGGCCTTGCCGTAGAGATGCAGGCAGGCGCCCGGCTCGGCCAGCAGGGCCGGCCAGTCGCTCACCTCGTCGCCGATCAGATTGGTCATCACGGCATCGGAATGGCGCGCGGAATCGCCCAGGGGCAATCCGCAGACGGCGCGCACGAACTGCTCGAACTGGCTGCAGGCGCAGGCGTCTATGGTCCAATGGCCGGAATTGTGCGGCCGGGGCGCGATTTCGTTGACCAGCACGCGGCCGTCGCGCACGACGAACATCTCGACCGCCAAGAGGCCGACCACGTCCAGAGCCGTCGCGATCCGCAGGGCGGCATCGACCGCCGCCGCGCCCGTCTCGGGCGCCAGGCCGGCGGGCGCGGTGGTGGTGTGAAGGATGTGGTCGCGATGGACGTTGCGCACGGGCTCGAAATGGCTGGTCGCGCCGTCCGGCCCGCGCGCGACAACGACCGAAACCTCGCAATCGAAATCGACGAAGCCCTCGAGAATGCCGACCGCGCCGCCCATTTGCGCCCAGGCCTCAGCCGGATCCGTGCTCGGCTTAACCATCACCTGGCCCTTGCCGTCGTAGCCCATGCGCGTGGTCTTGAGGACGGCGGGCGGGCCGATTTCGGCCAGGGCGGCGGCGAGAGACTCGAGACCGGTCACCTCCGCAAAACGCGTCACGGGCACGCCGGCCTGCTCGATGAAACGCTTTTCGACCAGACGATCCTGGCTGACTCGCAGGACGTTCCAGCCGGGCCGCACCGGCACCCGGCCGGCAAGGCGCTGGACGCTTTCATGGGGCACATTCTCGAACTCGAAGGTGACGACGTCGACGGCGGAGGCGAAGGCGTCCAGCGCGGCGCCATCGTCATAGGCGGCAATGGTCGCGGCCGCCGCGACCTGCTCGGTCGGGCCGTCCTTCTCGGGGCAGAAGACATGGCAGCGATAGCCGAGTTCGGCAGCGGCCAGGGCGGTCATGCGGCCAAGCTGCCCCCCGCCCATGATGCCGATCACTCCGCCCGGCGGGATCGTCCGGCGGTCGTCGAGGGATTGCCCGGTCACGATCAGGCGTTGTCGGCGGGGGTTTCGGCCACGGCCTCGGTCTGCTGCCGCCGCCAGTCGGCGAGGGCCGTATCGACAGCCGGATCGCCCAGGGCGACAACGGCGGCGGCGAGCAGGGCCGCGTTGATCGCGCCCGGCTTGCCGATGGCCAGGGTGCCGACCGGCACGCCGCCCGGCATCTGGGCGATCGAGAGCAGGCTGTCCATGCCCTTCAGGGCCTTGCTCTCGATCGGAACGCCGAAGACCGGCAGGGTGGTCATGGATGCCGCCATGCCCGGCAGATGGGCCGCGCCGCCCGCTCCCGCGACGATGACCTTGAGGCCGCGGGCCTTGGCGCCCGAAGCGTAGTCGTAGAGGCGCTTGGGCGTGCGGTGGGCCGAGACGATGCGCGTCTCGTGGGCGACCTCCAGCGCGGCCAGGATCTCGGCCGCGTGGCGCATCGTCTCCCAGTCCGATTGGCTGCCCATAATGATGCCGACGACCGGCTCAGCCATTTCATCCCCGTTCAGACCATTTGCAAGGTCGCGCATTATAGGGAGGCGCGCGGCGCGCACCAACGCGCCGGATGGCCTAGGGCGACGGGGCCAGGATGCGGTCGAGCAGCCAGTTGGCGAAGCGGTGAACGAGAATTTCGGACGGTGCGAAGGGGCCGGCCGCGCTGCCGCCGTTCGCCATCAGATTTGCCTGCCGGCTTTCCATGATCGCCACATCCTCCTCCAAAGCCGCATTCCAGCGGCGGAGATAGGGCGCGATGCGGGTATCGAAATCCGGCGCGGCGGCGCTGGTCGCCGGCACGCAGGCGCCCAGCACGATTCGGCAGGCGCCCGGCCCATCGGGCAGGGCGGAGAGCCACCAGGCGCTGTCCCGGGTGCAGTTGAGGATCGTCGAGGGAAACAGAGCGGCGAAATAGCTGGCCCGCCGGGCCGGCGCGGACAAACCCGGAATCACCGGCAGACCCGCCGCCTCGCCCGGCAGGGTGCCAATGCCGCCCGCACGCTCCATCACCATCGCGCCGTAGGCCGGGCCGAGGGAGGCGAGGCGGTGGCGCTGCAGCCCGATCGAGCCCGCATGAACGGTGGCGGTGTGATAGTCTTCCACCCCGTTTTCAAGGGCGATCTTCCAGTCGCAGGCGACCCGGCGCTCGACCCGGTGGACGCAGACCATCTCGTCCAGCCGATGGGAGGCGAGCAGGGTGGCGAGATCCTGGAACGCCGCCTCGGGCCCTTCCGCGGATGGTTCGATCCCAACGAACAGAAACCCCTGCCAGATCGCGATGGGCAGCGCGGTCAAGCCGTAGTCGCGTGGGGTGAAGCCCCGGGCGGCAATGCCCGGGGCGGCGGTCAACCGCCCGTCGAGGCCGTATGTCCAGCCGTGGTGCGGACAGACCAAGGAAGCGACGTTGCCCGCACCCTCGGCCAGGCGGGTGCCCCGGTGGCGGCAGGTGTTGGCGAAGGCGCGCACGGCCCCATCCTCGCCGCGCAACAGCAGGATCGAGCCGAAGGCGGTGTGAACCGCACGATAGTCGCCCGGCGACGGCACTTCATCGGCGCGCCCGACCAGATTCCAGCTCGCCGCGAAGACCCGGTGCAGCTCCGCCGCCCGGAAGGCCGGATCGGTATAGCAGTCCGCCGGCAGGCCCCTGGCCCGGCCGAGCGGGCCGCGAACCGGGGCGAACCGGGCAGGATCGAAAAGAACCGCGCCGTCAGCCATTGTCCGGTTCGGGGTCCCATTCGGCACGGACATCGAGATCGGCCTCGTCCCCTGCCCGCGCAGCGCGCAGGGCGGCGAACTCGGCGCGGGGCAGCAGGCGGGACAAGGCCCAGACCGCCATGCCCCGCACCAGGGGCGACGCGTCCTCCAGCAAGCCTTGGGCGGTCGGGATCAGGGTCGGCGCGGCGCTGTTGCCGATGGCGATCAAGACATTTCGGAGAAAGCGGCCGCGCCCGGTGCGCTTGATCGGCGATTTGGAAAAGGCGGCACGGAAAGCCGCGTCGTCGAGCGCGGCGAGGGCCGCCAGGAGCGCCGGGTCGAGCGCGGCGCGGGGGGCGAAATCCGGCTCGTCATGGGTGGACGCGAACTTGTTCCAGGGACAGACGGCCAGGCAATCGTCGCAGCCGTAGATGCGGTTGCCCATGGCCGTGCGGAACTCGCGCGGGATCGGACCCTCGTGCTCGATCGTCAGGTAGGAGATGCAGCGCCGAGCGTCGAGCCGATAGGGCGCGGGAAAGGCCTTGGTCGGACAAGCGTCGAGACAGGCCCGGCAGGCGCCGCAATGATCCGTCTCCGGTGCGTCGGGCGCCAGATCGAGGCTGGTGAACATCTCGCCCAGGAAGAGCCAGGAGCCGTGGTTGCGGGAGAGCAGGTTGGTGTGCTTGCCCTGCCAGCCGAGCCCGGCGGCCTGGGCTAGCGGCTTTTCCATCACCGGCGCGGTGTCGACGAAGACCTTGACCTCGCAACCGAAACTCTCGGCCGTCCAGCGGCCCAGAACTTTGAGCCGTTTCTTGACCGTGTCGTGGTAGTCCCGGCCTCGTGCGTAGACGGAGACCGCGCCATGCTCCCGCTGCTCCAGGTCGTCGAGAGGATCGCGGGCCGGGCCGTAATTGACCCCCAGCACCACGACCGAGCGCGCGCCGGGCCAGAGGGTTCGCGGATCGCCCCGCTCCTCCACCCGCCGTTCGAGCCAGCCCATATCGCCCTGCATGCCCTCCGCGAGAAAGGCGCGCAGGCCGGCGCGGGCGGATTCCGGCAGGGACGCGGGCGCGAAACCGACTGCGTCGAAGCCCATTTCCAAGGCCTGGAGACGGATGGCCGTCTTGGCACCTGACTCGTCTCGGGAGTCGGGCCGCGGCGCTTTCCGGCCCTGGGCCTCAGCCCCGGCCACGATAGGGCGCGACTCCCTGGTCCGGCAGCCACAGTCCCTCCGGCGGCGGGCCGGACTGGTAGAAGACGTCGATGGGCATGCCGCCGCGCGGATACCAATAGCCGCCGATGCGCAGCCACTGGGGCCGGATCGCATCCTCGATCCGCTTGGCGACCATCACGGTGCAATCCTCGTGAAAGGCGCCGTGATTGCGGAAGGAGCCGAGGAAGAGCTTCAGGGACTTGCTCTCGACCAACCGGTCGGCGGGGGCGTAGTCGATCACCAGATGGGCGAAATCGGGCTGGCCGGTCATCGGGCAGACCGAGGTGAATTCCGGGCAGGTGAAGCGCACGAGGTAAAGCGTGCCCGCCTGCCCGTTGGGCACGGATTCGAGCACGGCTTCGTCCGGCGAGGCGGGAATGCGCGCCTCGCGGCCGAGCTGGGTCAGGTCTTCGGTCCTGTCGTTCATGGGGAAAGCCTAGTTCGCGCCCAGGCGCCATCCAAGGGGACAAACGCGGATTTGCCGGCCCGCACGGCACGGTCGCGCTAAACGACCGGTTCGATGTCGCCCTCATCCTGCGCCGAGCGGAACGCCGCGACGAAAGCGTCCAGCCGCCCCGCCGCGACGGCATCGCGCAGCCCGCGCATGAGGTCCTGGTAACAGGCCAGGTTGTGCCAGGTCAGCAGGACGCTGCCCAGAATCTCCTTCGCCCGCACCAGATGGTGCAGATAGGCGCGGGAGAAATCGCGGCAGGCCGGGCAGGCGCAGTCCTCGTCCAGCGGCCGCGGATCGTTGCCGTGCCGCGCGTTGCGCAGGTTGAGCACGGCGCGGCGGGTGAAGGCCTGGCCGGTGCGGCCCGAGCGGGTCGGGATGACGCAGTCGAACATGTCGATGCCCGCCAA
>JABIRQ010000460.1 GCA_018699755.1 Rhodospirillaceae bacterium
GCATCTGCATTACGAAATCCATATGGACGGCAAGCAGATCAATCCGATGAACGTCCGCATGCCCTCGGGCCGCACCTTGGCCGGCGGGGAGCTGGAGCAATTCCAGGCTATGCGCGAAGCGGCGGACCGCACCTTCGCGGCCCTGACCCCGTATTCGAACCCGTATTCGAAGATAGCCGGAAACTAGGCCGCACCGAACGCGGCCCCGTCACACAACTAGCCACCGAACCAGTCTCGATCAGGCCGCTTCGGCCCGCACCGGCTCTCCGTTCACGACCAGCCCGTCGGGTCCCGCCGTGATCTCCGCCACCTCGCCATCGAGCAGCCGCCCTTCCAGGATCAAGGTCGCCAGCGGGTTCTGGAGATGGCGTTGGATGACCCGCTTGAGCGGCCGGGCGCCATAGACCGGGTCGTAGCCGGTCTCGGCCAACCAGGCCAACGCCCCGGCGTCGAGCTCCAACCCGATGCCGCGCTCGGCCAGCAGAGTCCGCAGCCGGTCGATCTGGATGTCCACGATGCCGGTCATCTGCTCCCGCGTCAGGCGGTGGAACAGCAGGATCTCGTCCAGCCGGTTCAGGAACTCGGGCCGGAAGGCACTGCGCACCGCGGCCATCACCAGTTCGCGCACCGCACCCGTGTCCTCGCCGTCCGGCTGCTCTGCCAGAACATCGCTGCCCAGGTTCGAGGTCATGACGATCAGGGTGTTGCGGAAATCCACCGTGCGGCCCTGCCCGTCGGTCAGCCGCCCGTCGTCGAGCACCTGCAGCAGCACGTTGAAGACGTCGGGATGGGCTTTCTCGACCTCGTCGAACAGCACGACCTGATAGGGGCGCCGGCGCACGGCCTCGGTCAGCGAACCGCCTTCCTCGTAGCCGACATAGCCCGGCGGCGCACCGATCAGGCGGGCGACGGCATGCTTCTCCATGAACTCCGACATGTCCACGCGCGCCATCGCGCTCTCGTCGTCGAACAGGAACTCCGCCAAGGCCTTGCACAGCTCGGTCTTGCCCACGCCCGTCGGGCCGAGGAACAGGAAGGAGCCGAGCGGCCGGTTCGGGTCCTGCAGCCCGGCGCGCGCGCGGCGCACGGCGTTGGAGACCGCCCCGATCGCCTCGTGCTGGCCGATCACCCGGCCGCCGATCACGCTTTCCATCCGCAGCAGCTTGTCGCGCTCGCCTTCGAGCATCTTTTCGACCGGTACGCCGGTCCAGCGCGAGACGATGGCCGCGATATCCGCATCCGTCACCTCTTCCTTGAGCGCACCGTCGTTGCCC
The DNA here is from genome assembly GCA_018699755.1 of Rhodospirillaceae bacterium. GTDB lineage: Bacteria > Pseudomonadota > Alphaproteobacteria > CADEGL01 > CADEGL01 > JABIRQ01. The sequence continues at coordinate 1,275 of JABIRQ010000460.1, forward strand.
ACGGCTTCGGCCTCGCGCAGGCGACCCTCTAGATCCGGAATGACGCCGTAGGCGAGTTCTCCGGCCCGTTCGAGCGCGCCCTCACGCTGGGCGATTTCCAACTCGCCGCGCGCCTGATCGAGCTGCTCCTTGATACGCTGCGCGCCCGCCAGCTTCTCCTTCTCGGCCTGCCAAACCTCGGTCTCGTCGGCCGAGCGCTTCTCAAGTTCGTCGATTTCCTCATCGAGCTTGGAAAGCCGGTCCTTCGATGCGTCGTCGGTTTCCTTTTTCAGCGCTTCGCGCTCGATCTTGAGCTGGATGATCCGGCGGTCGAGCTCGTCCAGGGCCTCCGGCTTGGAATCGACTTCCATGCGCAGGCGGCTGGCGGCCTCGTCCATCAGGTCGATGGCCTTGTCCGGCAGGAAGCGATCGGTGATATAGCGGTTGGACAGGGTCGCCGCCGAGACGATGGCGGCATCCTGGATGCGCACGCCATGATGCAGTTCGTATTTCTCCTTGAGGCCGCGCAGGATCGACACCGTGTCCTCGACCGTCGGCTCGGCGACGAAGACGGGCTGGAAACGCCGGGCCAGGGCCGCGTCCTTTTCGACCCGCTTGCGGTACTCGTCGAGGGTCGTGGCGCCGACGCAATGCAACTCGCCGCGGGCCAGGGCAGGTTTGAGCATGTTGGAGGCATCCATCGCCCCTTCGGCCGCGCCCGCGCCCACCAGGGTATGCAGTTCGTCGATGAACAGCACGATTTCGCCGGCTGCGGCAGACACTTCCTGCAGCACGGCCTTCAGGCGCTCCTCGAACTCGCCACGGAACTTGGCGCCGGCGATCAGCGCACCCAGATCGAGCACCAGCAGGCGCTTCTCACGCAGGCTTTCGGGCACGTCGCCGTTGACGATACGCTGGGCCAAACCCTCGACGATGGCCGTCTTGCCGACCCCGGGTTCGCCGATCAAAACCGGGTTGTTCTTGGTGCGCCGGGACAGGACCTGGATGGTGCGGCGAATCTCTTCGTCGCGGCCGATCACCGGGTCGAGCTTGCCCTCGCGCGCCTGCTCGGTCAGGTCGCGGGTGTATTTCTTCAGCGCGTCGTAGTTGTCCTCGGCCGAGGCGCTATCGGCCTTGCGGCCCTTGCGGACATCTTCTATGGCCCCGTTCAGGCTCTGCGGCGTCACGCCGGCCTCGGACAAGGCCTCGGCCGCGCGCGTCCCGGCCGCCAGGGCCAGGGCGAGCAGCAACCGCTCGGCGGTCACGAAACTGTCGCCGGCCTTGGTCGCGATTTCCTGCGCCGATTCGAAAAGTCGCGCCAGTTCGGGCGAAAGATAGACCTGCCCGGCCCCGCCGCCCTCCACCTTGGGCTGCTTGGCCAGGTCGGCGTCGACCGTCTCCATGGCGTGCGCGGGATCGCCGCCGGCCGCGCGAATCAGGTTCGCTGCCAGGCCGTCCGTATCTTCCAGGAGAACTTTGAGCAGGTGTTCCGGCGTCAGCCGCTGATGGCCACCACGCAGGGCCAAGCCCTGGGCAGCCTGTACGAAACCGCGAGCGCGGTCGGTGTAGTTCTCGAATTCCATTTTCCGTCACCCTCCAGGTCTATCCCCCTCCAAGAGGCGGGATGAAAGGCGGACCCTCGACGAGGCATCCGTCTACCTATATGGCGACGCGCGCGCCGCTCACAAGGGCAAGGGCGATCGGTGCCACCACAATCGGTGGGGTTCTCGGCGGAACAATGCGGGTGGTCGCAGCGGCGGGCCTCTTCAGGCCGTCGGCCCGTCAGACGTTCGGTTGATCGTCGCCGCTGCGGTCGTCGTCGTCGTCGTAGTCTTCGTTCTGACGATTCTCATCGTCCTCCTCGAATTCCACATCGTCGTTCCGCGCTTGGCGCCGGCCGTTGCCATTGCCGGTGTTGCGGTTCTGGGAATCCTCGGCCGCCGTCATGATGCGGTAGTAGTGCTCCGCATGCTGAAAAAGGTTTTCCGCCGTGATGCGATCGCCGGCGGATTGGGCGTCGCGCGCAAGTGCCTGGTATTTCTCGAATACCTGGACCGCATTGCCGCGGATGCGCCCGCTTGGACCGTTCGAATCGAAACTGTTGTTTCTCGGATTCGAACCGCGGTTGCGGCTGTTTCCACGGCCGCGACCTCTCTTCGGGTTGTTGCCTTGTCTCATAGCTCCTTCACTTCAGCTTGCACTGATCAGCTTGCACTGAGGCAGTGCGTCCGTCGGCCGGCGCATACGCGCGTTCGACCAATCGGTCCACTGCGCGCGGAAGTGCGATGCGGGAGTTAACGACGGCGCCCAAGCGCCGTGTCGCACCAGCAGATGTAACAGAAAGCATCATCGGAAGCCAATAGTTTCCGGGTCGTTTTCGGCGCCAGGCCCGTTCCGTCGCGCAGGCGTTGCCCCGTTCCGCCGCGCAGGCGTTGCAAGGAGGCAACGCGGTCGCCCGGCGAGGTCCGGGACCGTCCCATCGACGGCCAGCTGCGCAGCCGACACCATGGCTTCGATTGCCGCGCCCTGCCCTTCGCCGAACTCCAACGCGAGCAGTCCGGACGGGGCCAGAAGATGCGCCGCTCCGGCCAGGATCGCGCGGTAGTGATCCAGCCCGCCGCCGCCGCCGTCGAGGGCGAGGCGCGGATCGTGGTCGGTCACCTCGGGGGCCAGTGCCGCAAGGTCGCCCGAAGGGATATAGGGCGGATTGGAGACGATCGCGTCATACCGACCGGCAAGGGCCGAGGCCCAATCGCCGGCGACGAAACGCGCACGCCCGCCGAGACCCAGCCGCAGCGCGTTGCCCCGCGCCATGGCGGCCGCACCCGCGCTGATATCGACGCCGATCCCTTCGGCGGCGGGCAGTTCGGACAGCAGGGCCAGCAGCAGGCAACCGCTGCCCGTGCCGAGATCCAGGATGCGCCAGGGGCGCGTTCGGTCGCCCAGCCGGTCAAGGACCGCGGCGACCACGGCCTCGCTGTCGGGACGCGGATCGAGGACCGCGGGCCCGATCTCGAACTCCAGGCTCCAGAACTCGCGGCGCTTCAGAATTCGGGACACGGGTTCTCCCGCAGACCGGCGCCGGATCGCGGATTGGAGACGCTCTCGCCCCTCCGGCCCGACGGCCGCCTCGGGCCGGAGGATCGGAGCCTCGGGCGCCAGGCCCAGGGCATGCGCGGCGAGCAGGCGAGCGTCGAGGCGGGCGCTCTCGATACCCGCCGAGACCAACACCGCCGCGGCATCGGCCACGAGGCGACCCAAGGTCTCGCCGGGTTCCACCGCCGATCCGTCCGCCGAAGCCGTCATTGCCGGCTCGTCATACCAGGGTAGCCAGGCGCGCCGCCTGGTCCTCGGTGACGAGGGCGTCGATGACCTCGTCCAATGCCTCGCCCGCCAGGACCCGGTCGAGCTTGTGCAGGGTCAGGCCGATTCGGTGGTCGGTCACCCGGCCCTGGGGAAAGTTGTAAGTGCGGATGCGCTCGGACCGGTCGCCCGTGCCGACCTGGCCCCGGCGGTCGGCCGCGCGTTCGGCATCGGCCTTGGCCTGCTCGTGATCGTAGATGCGGGCGCGCAGCACCTTGAGCGCCTTGGCCTTGTTCTTGTGCTGCGACTTCTCGTCCTGCTGGGACACGACAATGCCGGTGGGAATATGGGTGATACGCACCGCGCTGTCGGTCGTGTTCACCGACTGGCCGCCGGGTCCGGACGCGCGGAAGACGTCGATCCGCAGATCCTTGTCGTCGATGGCGATCTCAACCTCTTCGGGCTCCGCCAGGATCGCGACCGTCGCCGCCGAGGTATGGATGCGCCCGCCCGACTCGGTCTCCGGCACGCGCTGGACCCTGTGGACCCCCGATTCGAACTTCAGGCGGCCGAAGACGTCATGGCCGCGGATCGATGCGATGCCCTCCTTCAAGCCGCCGATGCCGGATTCGCTGAGGCTGATCGGCTCGAATTTCCAGCCATGAGTCTCGGCGTAGCGCTGGTACATCCGGAACAACTCCGCCGCGAACAGACCGGCCTCGTCGCCGCCGGCGCCGGCGCGCAATTCGAGGATGACGTTCTTCTCGTCGTCCTCCGGCTTGGGCAACAGCAGGAGTTGCAGCTCGCGCTCCAACTCCGGGAGGCGCTCCTTGAGGGCGTAGAACTCCGTCTCCGCAATGCGCTTGAGCTCCCCGTCGCCGCCCTCATCGGTCATGATCTCAGCCAAATCGGCCAGTTCCGAGCGGCCCGCCTCCAGTTCGCGGACGCGTTCGACGACCGGAGTCAGACTGGCGTATTCCTTCGACAGCTTGGCGTAGGCATCCGGCTCGCTGGCGGCATCCCCGGCCATGAGTTGGCCGAGCTCTTCGAAACGCGCCACCACCCGCTGGAGATTTTCGTCCAAATTCATGGCGTTGCCTGTCTGTCCTGGGCCTGTCTGTCCTGGGCCTGTTGTCTAGCTTGAGCCTGTCGGTCTCGGCGCGAGGGCCGGGCCGACCCCGGTCGAAGCTAGCGAAAGCGGCCGAGATAGTCCTGCAGCGCGCCCAGGGCGACCTGTTCCTGTTCGCCGCTGTCGAGATCGCGGACCGTCGCGCTGTCCGCCGCCAGTTCGTCGTCGCCCATGATGACGGCCGCGCGCGCGCCGATCTTGTTGGCGCGCTTCATGCGGCGTTGAAGGTTCCCGCGATAGCCGAGCTCGGCGACGAACCCCGCCGCGCGCAGGCGGTGGGCCAAGGGCAGCGCCACCGCGGCCGCCGCCTCACCGATTGGAACCACCGCAATCGGCCGCGGCGCGGGGTCGGGATCGCCCGCGAGCATGGCGAGGCGCTCGATCCCGCCGGCCCAGCCGACCCCCGGTGTGGCCGGCCCGCCCATGGTCGAAACCAACCCGTCGTAGCGTCCGCCGGCCAGCACCGCGCCCTGGGAGCCCAGATCGGTCGTGGTGAACTCGAAGGCCGTGTGGCAGTAGTAGTCGAGGCCGCGCACGAGCCGCTGGTTCAAGGTATAGGCGATGCCCAGAGAATCGAGGCCACCGAGAACCGCCGCGAAGAAATCGCGCGAGGTCGCGTTGAGATAGTCGCCGAAGGCCGGCGCCCCTTCGACGATCCGCCGGTCCTCTTCGTTCTTGGAATCGAGAATACGCAGCGGGTTGCGGTCGAGCCGTTCTCGACTGTCCTCGCTGAGCGCGCTTCGATGGGCCGAAAGGTAGTCGACCAACGCGTCGCGAAAGGCCGTTCGGCTTTCCCCATCGCCGAGGGTGTTGATCTCCAGGGTCGTCCGGTCGAGCACGCCCAATGCTTCGAGAATCTGGGCGCCCACGGCGATCACCTCGACATCGCCCAGGGGCTCCGCCACCCCCATCAACTCGATATCGATCTGGTGGAACTGGCGCAGCCGGCCCTTCTGCGGGCGTTCGTACCGGAACATCGGACCGCTGACGAACACCTTGAGCGGCAGATCCTGTGACAGACCACCCGAAATCAGCGCCCGCGCCACCCCGGCCGTTGCCTCGGGCCGCAGGGTGATCCGATCCCCGCCCCGGTCCTCGAAGGTATACATCTCCTTCGTGACGACGTCCGAGGTCTCGCCCAGGGTGCGCTGGAAGACATCGGTAAACTCGAATATCGGCAGGGCCATCTCGCCATAGCCGGCGCGCGCGGAGACGGCGCGCGCCGTCTCCACCACTTGGCGATGGCGGCGGTATTCCTCGGGAAACAGGTCGTGGGTGCCGCGAACCGGCTGCAACGCGGCCAAATGGACGCTCCTTCGAAAGCTACTCGGCGGCGGCGCTAGTTTCGGCCGCGGTCGCGGCTTCTATCTCGGCCGCCTTCTTCTCGACCAGCTCCACCAGATGCTCGACGATATCGCCGTCGCGCAACACGTGATGCTTCTCGCCGTTGAGATAGACTTGGTGGCTGTCGTTGCCGCCGCCGGTGAAGCCGATATCGGTTTCGCGCGCTTCCCCAGGCCCGTTCACCACGCAACCGATCACCGAAAGGGTCATCGGCGTGCTGATATGGGCCAGGCGCTTTTCCAGTTCCACCACCGTGTCGATCACGATGAAATTCTGGCGCGCGCAGGACGGGCAGGAGATCACGTTGACGCCGCGATGGCGCAGGTTGAGGGCCTTGAGCATGTCGAATCCGACATGGATCTCCTCGACCGGATCGGCCGAGAGCGAAACGCGGATCGTATCGCCGATTCCCGCCCAGAGCAGGGAACCGATACCGATCGACGATTTGATGGTGCCGGAGCGAAGGCCGCCTGCTTCGGTGACGCCGAGATGAAGCGGATAGTCGCAAGCCTCGGCGAGGCCGTGATAGGCCGCGACCGCCAGGAAGACGTCGGATGCCTTGCAGCTGATCTTGAACTCGAAGAAATCGTTGTCCTCAAGGATGCGGATATGGTTCAGCGCGCTTTCGACCATCGCCTCGGGACAGGGCTCGCCGTAACGCTCGAGCAACTCGCGTTCCAGGCTGCCGGCATTGACGCCGATGCGCATGGAGCAGTTGTTGTCCTTCGCCGCCTGGATCACGTCGCGCACCCGGTCGGCCTTGCCGATATTGCCCGGGTTGATGCGCAGGCATGCCGCGCCGGCCTCGGCCGCCTCGATGCCGCGCTTGTAGTGAAAATGGATGTCCGCAACGATCGGGATCGTGACCTCGGGCACGATCTCGTGCAGGGCGCGCGACGATTCCTCGTCCGGCACCGAGACGCGAACGATATCGGCCCCCGCCGCTTCCAGGTCGTGAATCTGCTCGATCGTGCCGCGCACATCCGTCGTTCGGGTGTTGGTCATCGATTGCACGGTGATCGGCGCGTCGCCACCCACGGGCACGGCGCCGACGTGAATCTGGCGCGACTTGCGCCGATCAATTTCTCGGTAGGGGCGGACACTCATCGCTGCACCGTTGTCGTCATGGGTTGGGCGTCGTCATGGGCTGGGGACCGTCACGGAAGGGTTCCAGGGTTTCAGTTCCGGGTATCCGGCACCTTCACCGTGCCCGCCTGCAACATGGGTCGTAACGCCCGGCGAGGCTAGTCCCCTGCGGAACCCGCCGGACCGATCTCACGCAGCAGGCTGGCCGCATCGAGCGACACGTCGCGCCGAACGGAGCCGAGCGGGCCAAGCGGCTTCATGCGCTGGCCGTCGACCGTCACGATCAGCGCCCCGGCCTTGCCGGTGGTCAGCGACAATCCGCCCTGATCCGGCACGTTGTACCGGTCGCCTGTCTGAAGAATCCGCGTGAAGATTGCCTGGCTTGTCCGGTCCCGGACTTGGATCCAGTTGTCTTCGGTTGCCTCCAGCACAATGCGTGACGGCCCGTCGGCCGCGCCGTAATTGCGCGCGCCGGGCTCCGTTGGCACCGCCGCGACCTGGGTATCGGCGGCTTCGGCCGCGGCGCCCTCACCCCCTGATGCCTCGGGTGCAAAGGGCGTCGGGGTCGCGGCAGCCGCCTCGTTGGGCGAGATCGCATTCGGCGCCGGCATCCGCACGAAGGGCGCCGGTATCGCACCGCCGACGCCGGACGCGATCGGATCGGCGAGCCTGAGGGCCGGGTCCGCGGCAACCGGCTCCGCCGTCGAAAAGACCGACGGCAAATCCTTCGCCACGGGATCCTGTTCGGTCGACGCTTCCTCTCCAAGCATGGCGGTAACCACCGGATTGACCGCATCGCGCTGAATTGCAGGGGCCGGCGGTTCGACGACAACCTTCGCCTCTTGCGCCTCCGCCTTCTCGGCGCGAGCCGATGCCGATGTCGGCTCGGCCTTGCCTAGAAACATCGCCTCCAGATTCGCCGGAACCTGCTCGACCAGTTCGCTGACGCTGCGGTCCTGGGACGACAGGTAGTACCAGCCGCCATAGACCAGCATCGCAAGCACGACGGAAAGCCCGATCAGACTCCGACCGGGCACCCGCGCTTCGGGAACCGGCACGGGAAAAACCAGTTCCTGCCTGTGGGAAGGGCCGTCCCGCTCCGCCTTGAAACGGCGCACGGCGGCATCCGGATCCAATCCCATGTGGTCGGCATAGGCCCTGACGAAACCCATGGCATAGGTCGGCCCGGGCAGATCATCGAAGCGGCCGTCTTCGATCGCCCGAAGATAGACCGAGCGGATACGCAACGCGGCGGCGACATCCTCGATGGAAAGGCCGGCATGCTCGCGCAAGGCGGCGAGCAGTTGCGGAACCTCATAGGCCTCCCACTGGGCCTCCGACGCATCGGGCGCGTCGGGGTCCTGTTCGACCAGTTTCAACGGCTGGTTGCTGCCGCTCACCATGAGCCCCCATCCGATGCACGCCTTGCGGGCGCACATCGACAATGCGAGTCGGTTTCATCGCCCGGGGAAAATCCCCAGCCCGATCCGACAAAATCCTCTCGGTCCCACAACTTAGAGGACCGACTAGAGGATGAGTACTAACAAACGACTCGAAACGAAAGCAATGGAATCCGCACTTTTGCGAGCAAAAAATCGCGCCCAAACGCGCCCAAGACCCGGCGGAGGCCTATTCCGCGTCGAGGTCGAATGCCGTATGGAGGGTGCGCAGCGCCAGTTCCGTGTATTCCTCGGGCACCAGAACGCTGACCTTGATCTCCGAGGTCGAGATCACCTGGATATTGATGCCCTTCTCGGCCAAGGCGCCGAACATCCGTTGGGCGACGCCCGCATGGCTGCGCATGCCGACGCCGACGACCGAAACCTTGACGACGTTCGGGTCGGCCAAAATGCCGGAAAAGCCCAACTCCTCCCGCGCACCTTCGAGCACCTGAACGGCGCGGTCGAGATCCTGTTTCGTCACGGTGAAGGTCAATCCGGTGGTCTGCCCGTCGACCGAGACGTTCTGGACGATCATGTCCACGTTGATATTGGCCTCGGCCAGAGGCCCGAACAGCCGGGCCGCCACGCCGGGCCGGTCCTGGAGCTGCGTCAAGGTTACCTTGGCCTCGTCGCGGCTGTAGGTCACGCCGCTCACCACCTGCTGTTCCACGATCTCGCCCTCGTCCACAACCAAAGTTCCCGGCGCGTCGGTAAAGCTCGACAACACCTGCACCCGCACACCGTAGCGCATCGCCATGGCCACCGACCGGGTCTGCAGCACCTTGGCCCCCAAGCTCGCCATTTCCAGCATCTCCTCATAGGTGATGCGGTCGAGCTTGCGCGCCTTCGCGACGATTCTCGGATCGCTGGTATAGACCCCTTCGACATCCGTGTAGATATCGCAGCGATCCGCATTCAAGGCGGCCGCCAGCGCGACGGCCGAGGTGTCGGAGCCGCCCCGCCCGAGAGTCGTGACACGGCCGCTCTCGGCTATACCCTGAAAGCCCGCGACGACGGCAACCTCGCCGGTTGCCAGACGGCGCGCCAATTCGTCCGTTTCGATCTTCAGGATGCGCGCCTTACCGTGGGCGTCGTCGGTGCGGACCGGCACCTGCCAACCAAGGAAGGAGCGCGCCGGGATGCCCAGCGCCTGGATCGCCATCGCCATCAGGCCGCAGGTCACCTGCTCGCCCGATGCCACGACCACGTCGTATTCCGGGGCGTCCGAGCGCGGCCCGATCCCCCCCGCCCAGCCGACCAGCTGATTCGTGACCCCCGCCATCGCGGAAACCACGACGGCAACTTCATTGCCGGCATCCACCTCGGCCTTCACCCGGAGGGCCGCGGCCTGGATGCGCTCGACATCGGCCACCGAGGTGCCGCCGAATTTCTGAACGATGCGCGCCATCGAATTCCGCAAGGATTAATAGAATCGCCGCGTTGCCGCCGCGGGGCGGCGTACCCATACTTGGATTCCGGTCGCAGTATCAACCGGGAACCGCTATCGCCCAGGGCTGTGAGATGATCGACGAACAGGCGCGCGCCAATCTGGATCCGGAAGAGATCGCCCGTTTCGAGGCCATGGCCGGGGAATGGTGGGACCCGACTGGCAAGTTCAAGCCGCTCCACCGCCTCAATCCGGTGCGCCTTGCCGTGATCCGCGATTTCGCGGCCCATCGTTTCGGGCGCGACACGCGCGATATCCGGTGCCTCGACGGCCTCAGGATCTTGGATATCGGCTGCGGCGGCGGTCTCGTCTGCGAACCGCTGGCCCGCCTGGGCGCCCAGGTCACCGGGCTCGACGCTTCGGCCCTCAATATCGGGATCGCGCGGAGCCATGCCGCCGAATCCGGCCTCTCGATCGACTACCGCGCCGGCACGGCGGAGGCCCTGGCCGAGGCAGGCGAGCGTTTCAACCTGGTGCTCGCGCTGGAGGTCGTCGAGCACGTCCCCGACGCCGCCGCCTTCCTCGCCTGCAGCGCCGACCTGACCGCGCCCGGAGGCGGCCTGGTCATGTCGACCATCAACCGCACCGCCAAGGCCTATGCACTCGCCATCCTCGGCGCCGAGTATCTGCTGCGCTGGCTGCCGGTCGGCACCCACGACTGGCGCCGCTTCCTCCGCCCGGCGGAGGCCGCGTCCGCTTTGCGGGCGGCCGGCATGTCGATCGGGGATGCGTTGGGGATCGCCTACAACCCACTGACGGACACCTGGGGCCGAAGCCCCGGCGACCTCTCCGTCAACTACATGCTCTGCGCGACGAAGGACGCGGCGGAAAACTGATCAGGAATCGTGGCGGACCCAGGGGATGCGTTGGACCGCGACGCCTTCCTCCTGCAACGCTTCGGCCTCGTCGTCCGAGGCCTCGCCGTAGATGCCGCGCGCGTCCGCCTCGCCCTTGTGAATCTTGCGCGCTTCCTCGGGGAATTTCTCGCCGACATAGTCGGCGTTCTTCTCGACATAGCTGCGAAGCTGCAGCATCGCGGCCTTGACCGCTTCGGGGGTTGGCCCGTCACCCGCCACGGCCTTCTTGGGGGCCTTGGCGGCGACGGCCGGCGTCTTGGCCGCAGCCGTCCCGCGGCTCGCGCCGCGGTTCACGTTGGGCGCGGACAGGGCCCGGTCCACCTTGGTATCGCCGCAGACCGGGCAGACGACCAGCTTGCGCCGCCGCTGGCTCGCGAATTCGGCCGCGTCCTTGAACCAACCCTCGAAAGGATGGTCGTTCGAACAATTCAGGTCGAAGACGATCATGATCCGCTCTTCTCCGGTCCCACCGCTGCTTTCGCTGTCACCGGCGGCATGGCGATTAGATGATATGTTTCGTGTTCGTTACAAGGATTTGATCCCCCGGTCCAGCGCCGTTGAAAAAGGTTCGCGATGCCGCCCGCGACAACCGATACGCCGCCCCAGGCCCCGCCCTCGCCCTGGGTTCTGCGCTTCGCCGCGCTGATCCCGGCCGGCGGACCGGTCCTGGATCTGGCCACCGGCGGCGGCCGCCACGCACGCCTGCTCGCCGCGCGCGGCCATCCCGTCCTGGCCGTCGACCGCGACGCCGAGGCCCTGGTCGACCTGGCGGGCCGACCGGGCATCGCCTGCGAAACGGCCGATCTGGAGGCCTCGCCGCCCTGGTCGCCTGGCCCGCGCCGCTTCGCCGGCATCGTCGTGACCAACTACCTCTGGCGGCCCCTGCTCGCCACGTTGCCGGGTTGGCTGGAACCCGGCGGGATCCTGATCTACGAGACCTTCGCCCAGGGCAACGAGCGCTTCGGCCGGCCGCGCAACCCGGATTTTCTGCTGCGCCCAGGCGAATTGACCGCGGCTTTCGCACCCGCCCTCCGGATCGTCGCCTACGAGCATGGCGCGGTGGCCGAACCGCGCCCGGCGGTCATCCAGCGCATCTGCGCCGCCGCCGGGCCGGACCCGCATATCCTGCCTGCGGCCTGACGCGGGCTGGTCAAACCGGTATCGCGGACGCAAGTTACGCGGCAAGGGACGACACGAATTCGACTCCCATCAACGGAAGGAGAGCTGTCATGTCATTGCGAATCGGCGATATCGTACCGGACTTCCAGGCCGAGACCTCGGAAGGTCCCATCAAGTTCCACGACTGGATCGGCAACAGCTGGGCGATCCTGTTCTCGCATCCCAAGGATTTCACGCCCGTCTGCACGACGGAACTCGGCTATGTCGCCAACAACAAGGCCGCGTTCGACAAGCGCAACGTCAAGGTCATCGGCCTCAGCGTCGATTCGGTCGACGACCACAAGGCCTGGGGCAAGGACATCGCAGAAACCCAGGGCACGGCGCCGAACTATCCCCTGATCGGCGATCCGGACCTCAAGATCGCCAAGCTGTTCGACATGCTGCCGGCCCAGGCGGA